>NZ_JAVJTO010000027.1:0-39479 GCF_040220235.1 Coleofasciculus sp. B1-GNL1-01 | reverse complement strand
ATAAGTAGGGTCTGCTGAATAACTCTTGTGGTGGGGAGAGGCAATAGGCAATAGGCAATGGGCAATGGTTTCAACCCTCTGTCGAGGGAAAATTCGGCGCTGAGGTTGGCAAAAATTCCAGGATGCAAGAGAGTGGTAGTGTAAAAACCTTGCACTTGTTGGGTCAAAAAATGGCTTGAAAGCCTTATCTAGTCTACCTTACACACTTATGCAGCAAGCCCTAAGTATCCAAGCTATTCCCCAGGATAATAAACCCGATCCGGTGTATGATCGGAATTAATTTCAATGACTAAATCTACCCAATTGGGATTGTGAATTAATGGCGTAATAAATAACTCTGGATGCAATGCTTTCCAAAAATACTTGACAAACTCATTAATTTCTGAATCACTCATCCCCGATTTACCCGTCGCGATCATTTCCGCCTCCGCTTGACGCCGCCACTGCAAACTTAGGCGATAATCGGTGGGGTAAAGTACGATTAAACGGTCTAAGCGTTCCCATAAGGGTAAATACTGTTTAAGTTGTTCATTCATATCCCGTGCAAAAGCGCGATCGCTCTCGGTTTCAATAGGTGCTGGAGTCGCCCCCGAAAACACAGTCACCGCCACGGGACGCACACCGACAAACCAGCCTTCAAATAACACAATATCCGCCTTTTGTACAGGTTCAAAATCCGTGCGATCGCCTGCACCTTGCCACGCTGATTTATCAAAGCGGGGAACGAGAATAGAGTCTGAGGAATTCTGCGATCGCAACTCATCTAATACCTGCACTCCCAACTCCACATCATGGGTTCCCGGTGGACCCCGCCAAATCAGACGCGGGTCTTGTTCTCGCAGGCGTTGTCGTTCTTGATAGGTTTTATACAGGTCATCAATGGAAAGGCTAAGGGTACGATATCCTAACTGGGCTAAAATTAATTTCAATACAACCGCCAATGTAGTTTTTCCCGTTCCCTGTCCGCCTAATATTCCCTGAATTAGTGGACGATATAACTGTTGTCGATAGTCTGCCAACTGTATTGCCAACGGAATCCATAATCGCCACAGAGATAGAATGATATTCGTTTTAATCGACTCTGAATGTTCTGGATTTTTCTCAATTTTCTGGGCAAAGGAAGGTAAAGCCAAAACATCAGTATAAACGGATTCAAAAAGACGCGATCGCGCCTGTAATTTTTCGGCTACGTTATCTGCCGTAATTCCAAATGCTTTCGCCCGTTCTGGCGGTGTTAATTCCGCCGCGACTAATTTTTGCCAAGCCGATGAATTGGGTGATTTTCCGGCGATCCATTGGTTAAGAATATCACCGAGGGAGGGAAACGGGGAGAGAGGATGAGTCATAAGTCTTAGGGTAGGGACGGGT
Organism: Coleofasciculus sp. B1-GNL1-01; assembly: GCF_040220235.1. Classification (NCBI taxonomy): domain Bacteria; kingdom Bacillati; phylum Cyanobacteriota; class Cyanophyceae; order Coleofasciculales; family Coleofasciculaceae; genus Coleofasciculus; species Coleofasciculus sp. B1-GNL1-01. The sequence goes on along the minus strand of NZ_JAVJTO010000027.1, from coordinate 38,111 downwards.
TTAGCCACAATTACAATTGTAGGGGCGGGTTTAGGAACTCAATTGGCTTGTCACCGATAGCCTATCAACAAAACCCGCCCTCCCTCACCGATAACGTATCAACAAATCCAACTTTTATTATCAGTCATTATAGATAAACTGTCATGCATTTAAATTGGGTATTAGTAGCGAGCAAGATGCAAAGCCTGCGGCATGGCTTCGCTAAACGCATTACAAGGATTTCGTCATTATTGGCATTAAGGTTTAAATGCCGAACAGCTTATATCGTAGGGTGGGCATTACCCACCAGCCTTAAGTCAATGCCATTTGACCTAAGCGTTTCAAAATACTCAAAACATTATATAATTCATTGCCACGATTGCGAATATCAAAAATATCAGACGTGGCGTACTGCGGGGGTTCACCTTTAACCAGCTTAATAAACATAAAGCTACCACCGGAGGTGATCATCCCGAAAACAGGTTTTTCTGGGTGAGGAGTTGCTAACATATAGGCAAGAAGTTGGTCGAGTCCGGCTTCTACGGAATAAGCAACCTGTTTCGATTCAATCACACTTACCCAAAATTGCTCATGTAGCAGCAAAAGGTCGATTCTTCCTTTAATAACTGTTCCACCATCTTCTGTCGTAATTTGGACTGATTTTTCGAGTTTAATGTGAAAAGGAGGTAAATAAAACTGTCCCACAAAGAGTAAGGGCGACAAAACAGCAATATTAACCGTATTTTCTAACAAGGGCGGATAATCACGCAAGTTAATATAGCCAGCTTTTATCTGATCCAATAGTTGTTTTTCTTGGTTGGTGAGTTCAGGAAGGCTATCTTGCCACTCTCGGAAAAATTGCTCATCTTCAACTCGTTGAAGTCCATAGAGGGTGATGAGTTCCCGCAGGGTTATGGTTTCGGCTTGAAGGGTTTGAACCATGATTAAGTAGGTGGGGACATTTTCAGGATATTTAGGTGAGATAAGAAACGATAATCGTCAAACCTTTCCCTACATAAAACTTAGTCGGGGCGGGTTTAGTGACATCTGGGTGAGGTCAGAAATGATAATAGTCAAACTCGCCCCTACGCAGAATTAATAATTATATCTGACCTGATAATCCAACGAAGGACATAAGACGAAGGACATAAGACATAAGACATAAGACATAAGACATAAGACATAAGACATAAGACATAAGACAAATGACTATGATCCCAGTTTAAACGCTTCCAAAAACATGCTATAAACCAAACCAATTTTCAGCGCATTCACTGTTTCCAGAAACCATGAAAATCGGGATGCTTTGGTCAGAGAAGGCAAACGTTGGCGATTTCTGCCATAAACAATCCGGCTCACCGCTTCCGTGAAAATAATTAAAATCCCAGCCGCAATCACATCCCAATCAGCCGTCTGTCCGGCTGTGGTTGAGATAGCACTACCGAGGAAAATGCCTGACAGCAAACCCAGCAAAATTATGGACAGGCGTCGCCAGGGATTGGTAAACCACTGGGCTAACCTTGCCACGATCACATCAACGAGAGTATTAAGACGAGTATTTTGCATCGATCAACCAGAAAGCAACCACAGAGAGACCTTAACCACTTAGCCTTTTGTGCAAAATAACACGGTTTCGGTCAAGCTTGTTTCAATGAGAGTAGGGGCTGGCAATTCGTTTTGTTAGCATCCCTCCATAGACGCAGTGGTGCAGAGTCAATCCCCTCAAAACGAATGAAACGACTAAAACATAAGCTTTATCCAGTATTTATCATCGTACTCCTTTTAGGTATGGCTGGACTGGGACTGGGATTATTTGAGGTCAAGGTTTGGATAGAACCCCAATCCTCAGATACAGCATCATTACCCTCGGTGAGCAAATCACCAGAGGTTCCTGAGGTGGAAACGGCTCAACCCTTATCGCCAGCACTATCACCACTCTCTTCACCGTTACCGCCGCCAGAGGCTTCACCCTCTCCCCCCCTTGATCCCGTTGCACTAGCGGCGCAAAAAGGAGGGTTGCGAGTCAGCAATTCTACAGAACATCCGGTGCGGGTGGCGCTGCTGGAACGTCAAACGGATTCAAAGGCTTACGCCAAACCCGCCCACTGGGATTTTGCCCCGATGGAAGGAGGAAGCCAAGGGCTGATTCTTTCACTTCCCCAAGATGATCTGATTCTGGAAAACGGCGATATTGTTGTGGCATTTGCCCAAGATGGTTCTCGTTTATATTGGGGACCTTATGTGATTGGGGAGACGCCTATACCCGTTTGGAATCAAAAGACAGGCGAATGGGAGTTAGTCTTACAACCGTATTAGGGTCATTGATTTAAGTCAGGTGGGTTGAGCGAAGTCGAAACCCACCCTACGGTATATCTAAGTTTGTAAACCAGCCTCAAACCCTTACAAAGGACATAAGACGTAGCTTGCTTCTCGCTTGCGCGAGTATGACGAATGACAATCAGGAACTTGACAGGGTTGTCCGAGTCAGGGAAGGGGGACATTGCGATCGCGCTTCCAGCTAAATTAAGTTGGAGACGCTGACAGTTAATGTTACCTTTTCGTGACAAGTAGTGGACGTTGAATCTAAGGATAGGATCGCTCAACCAGTGACAAAGTGGTCGAATGTTTTGGAAAAGCATCCAACTCGGTTGTGGATGTACTCGGTTTTAGGATTAGCGGCGATCTGCTGGGTGGCGTTTTTATGGCACTTAGGCAGTACGGGTTTAGTGGATGAAACTGAACCGTTATTCGCGGAAGCCGCCCGCCAGATGACGGTGACAGGAGACTGGATTACGCCGTATTTTAACGAGGAGACTCGGTTTGATAAACCGCCCTTAGTCTACTGGTTAATGGCGATTGGCTATCTTATGATTGGCGTGAATGAATGGGCGGTACGACTTCCCTCAGCGATGAGTGCGATCGCGCTGACGGTTTTGGGCTTTTATACGCTACGCTATTTCGGGATTTCTCGTCCCCGTACTCTGGTTGATCAAGCTGTTTCATACCCTCTCGATAAATCGACATCAAACCTAACGTCTCAAGCCTCCTCGTTCCCCCAACCCCCCTCATTCCCCCCTGCGAGGGGGGAGGATTCAAAGCCTCTCTCCTTGCAGGAGAGAGGTTTGGAGAGAGGTTTTCCCGATCCCGTGAGTAAGGTTAATCAAGATAGGGCGGAAGTCGAGAACCGTCCAAAACTACCTAATTTAGAACGCCAGCGCTGGTTATCGGCGGGAATTGGGGCGACATTGATTGCATTGAATCCGATAACTTTGGTTTGGGCGCGAACTGGGGTGTCGGATATGCTACTCTCTGGCTGTATGGGAACGGCTCTTTTATGCTTTTTTATTGGCTATGTGCAAGGGGAAACCGGGAGACAGGAAGCGGGGGCGCAAGATAGCCAACACCGTAGAGAGGGAAAACCCTTCTTAGGGTTTACGTCGGGTTGGTATTTGGCATTTTATATTTTAATTGCCTTAGCGATTCTTGCCAAAGGACCCGTGGGATTTGTCCTGCCTGGATTAATTATTGGGGCATTTTTGTTATATCTGGGGAACTTTTGGCAGGTGGTGCGGGAAATGCGCCTGTTTCGGGGATTGGGTATTATTGGGGTTCTGGCAATTCCCTGGTATGTGTTAGTTACCTTGGCGAATGGCGAAGATTATATCGAAAAGTTTTTTGGCTATCACAATATTGAACGCTTTGTCGGGGTGGTGAATCATCATTGGGCGCCGTGGTATTTTTATTTTCTGGTGGTGTTAGTCGGGTTTGCCCCTTGGTCCTGTTATTTGCCTTTGGCAATTGCCCGATTGCGGTTTTGGCAGGTCAAAAAATGGCGTGAGTCCCCTCGTGCGAGTCAGTTGGGTTTATTTGCCCTGTGTTGGTTTGCAGGGGTGTTTGGCTTCTTTACGATTGCTGTCACCAAACTTCCCAGTTATGTCTTACCGTTAATGCCTGCGGCGGCAATTTTGGTGGCATTATTGGCAAGTGATTTACTCACTTATCCCCGTCCTCGGCGTTTATGGGGATTACGGTTGAGTGCTGGATTTAATCTGATTCTTCTTGGCGTCATCGCTGGGGCAATTTGGTATAGTCCTAATTTCATTGGCTATGATCCGGCGGCGCTGAATTTATCGGAAACGTTGCAAGCTTCAGGATTACCCCTACGGGGAGGTATCCTATGGGGAATGGCTGCGGTAGCGGCGGTGATCGCCTTATGTAGGCGTCGAGGGTGGCGTTGGTTAGGAACGATTAATTTGGTGGCGTTTGTGGCGTTTATTATTCTGGTGGTTTCCCCGGCTGCTTTTCTGTTAGATCAGGAACGTCAGCTTCCCCTACGAGAATTATCTGCGATCGCGGCTGAGGTAAACCAACCGTCAGAAGAGTTAGTGATGATGGGATTTGAAAAGCCTAGTGTGGTGTTTTATGCCAAGCGATCGGTGAATTATTTTGATGAAGAACATAAGTTTATTGCCTACATTGAGGACATCGCTAAAATTGAACCTAATCCTCCTTCGACTCTGGTTTTAATTGAATCTAAGCGATTTAATCGACTTAAAAAAGAATGGCTAAAACCTAGTGAATATACTGTCATTGATAACAAAGGTGCTTATCATTTGATTCGAGTGACTAAACAAGTTATTGCTCGCAAGCTTTAGCTGTCAGGGGAAATTAAGTAGAGCTTGCTGCACAAGACCGAAACCCTTAAACATCAATGCTTTGAAGCGTATTGACAGTTGACCAAGTGCAAGAAAATCTGGTAAAATCGCTCAAAATCCTTGCACCGTTATCAGGTCAATGTACCGAAAAGTTGAGAATGCCCCCAGGGAAGCAGAAGATTTTGAACTGCCTATGGCGTGAAAGTTATCACAGGATAATCGTTGGGTAATCATGGCTTCTTTGATACCCTGGGAGGAATTTGAAGAGGAATATGCCCAAAACTTTTCTCCGGACATGGGAGCGCCAGCGCTACCATTTAGGGTAGCGTTGGGTTCATTAATAATCAAGGAAAAATTAGGAATAAGTGATAGAGAGACAGTCGAACAAATAAAAGAAAATCCTTACTTACAATACTTTATAGGAAAAACGCATTACAGCAGCGAAGCGGCTTCAGAAAGGAATACTTAAACGTAGCCAAGAAAAAAAGACAAACAGGGAAAGAAATAAGAAAAGCCATAAAAAAACAATTGCAATACATAAAAAGAAACTTGGGAAGTATAGACGCGCTAGTCAAGGCAGGGTGTAGCCTTGAGGCGTTGAGTCGTACTGAATATAAGAATCTGTTGGTGGTTAGCGAAATCTACCACCAGCAAGAATGGATGCACAATAATAAAATTCATAGGATTGAGCATAGAATAGTAAATGTAAGTCAACCCCATATCCGTCCAATAGTTAGAGGCAAAGCGGGAGTTCCTGTAGAATTTGGAGCTAAAGTATCGGCAAGTGTAAGAGATGGATACGTGTTTTTAGACCGTATCAGTTGGGATAATTTTAATGAATCTACTGATTTAAAAACTCAAATAGAAGCTTATTATAACTACACAGGAACCTATCCAGAATCTGTTCATGTAGATAAAATCTATCGCAGTCGAGCCAACGGGTTCCTTCTGCAAAGAAAAAGGAATTAGAATTAGCGGGCCTCCCTTAGGAAGACCGAAAGCCAATGTCAGTCAAGAATTAAAGAAACAAGCCCAAGAAGACGAGAGAATTCGCAATAATATTGAAGGAAAATTTGGTATCTCAAAACGTAGATACAGTTTAAGTCGCGTCATGGCTAAACTACCTCATACTTCAGAAACAGCTATTGCTATTACTTTCCTCGTCATGAATCTGTCTGCCCTGCTACGGCAGGTTCTTTGTCTTTTTTTATGTTTTAAACAAGATAACGCCTTTTTCCGGACTCAATTATTATCAAAGGTTATCATTAAGAAAAAATCAGCAAAAAAGACTTATAATTACTTAACAGTTAAATAACTAATTAGTCCATCGGTTATTTTTCTCCGACTTATTCAGCAAGCCCTATTTACTTAACTTGTGTGTGTCACTTGTGGTTGTGAAAGTGGGTGAACTAGCCTGTAGTTTGTAGTACCAGTAAACTTTTATTGATAATAATACGATTATGATTTGTCGTGCCGCCAGTCAGGGGTACAATTTCTCCGTTGTGGTACTCATGTTTGGTTTCCGATTGTTCCTCTAAGGCGAAATAGTCTTCTAGAGTATAGGTCTGTGGCTTCTTTTGTACTAGCATAGTGTCTTCTGCCTATTGCACTCGTTTCTATAGTAACTGAAAGCTTTATCGGGCAGGGGTTTCAGCCCAATTGCTTCCCCTCAGCTTCTCGACTCTCCCCACTCCCCCTCAGCGCTGTTGTGGTCTGGACTAAGTAGGATCACTTAGAATATACTTAACAAAACGATAAAAAAATAAATAAACTTTTCTAGTTTGTTACGTGAGAGGCTATAAATCGCTGTGAGTCAGCATTACATTGAAGTTGATTATCTTGAAGCCGAGCAGATTAAACCCCGACGGAGCTATGATCCCGACGCGATCGCAGCCAAATACCGCTACCGCCCTTGGGTGGTTCTCTGGCGGGCGTTAAGGATTATCTGGAATTTTGTACAGTTTATTCTAGGTCTCAAGTGGGACGAGTGGCGCAACCAAGTTGAGCGGAATCGGTTTAAACGGGCTGCTCAACTGCGACATATCCTAACCCGCCTCGGTCCAACATTCATTAAAGTGGGACAAGCTTTATCCACGCGCCCGGACTTAGTTCGCAAAGATTTCCTAGAGGAATTGATTAAGCTACAAGACCAACTCCCACCCTTTGACAATAAAACCGCCTTCGCGATTATCGAGTCAGAGTTAGATCGTCCGGTGAGCGAAGTCTATCGCCAAATTTCCCCTGATCCAATCGCGGCGGCGAGTCTCGGTCAAGTCTATCATGCTTATCTGCATACTGGGGAAGAGGTAGCCGTTAAAGTTCAGCGTCCTAACCTACTCAAGTCTCTCACTCTGGATCTCTATTTAATGCGGAAGTCAGCCGGTTGGTTATCCCGATGGCTTCCCCTGAATCTGGGTCATGATCTGACGTTAATTGTCGATGAATTTGGCATTAAGTTGTTTGAAGAAATCGATTATGTCAATGAAGGTCGTCATGCGGAACTCTTTGCTAGTAACTTTCGTGATGATCCCAGTGTTAAAGTACCAACCATTTATTGGATGCACAGTAACCACCGAGTCTTAACCTTAGAGTGGATTAATGGATGTAAGTTAACCGATACGAAAAGCCTTTGTACAGCGGGACTTGATGCTGACCAAGTGATTCAAACAGGCGTCATAGCGGGTTTGCGTCAACTCTTAGAACACGGCTTTTTCCACGCTGATCCCCATCCTGGTAACTTGTTTGCTATGCCCGATGGTCGCATGGCTTACATTGACTTTGGCATGATGGATCAGTTGGAGGAAGAAACGAAAGAAACGATTGTCAGTGCGGTTATTGATTTAATCAATAAGGATTATCCGGAGTTAGCGAAAAAGTTTGTCCTCCTCGGCTTTTTAACGCCAGATACAGACATCACGCCAATTATTCCTGCCTTAGAACGAGTGCTGGGAGAAGCCGTGGGTCAAAGTGTCCGGGACTTTAATTTTAAAACGATTACGGATAGTTTTTCCGAGTTAATGTTTGAGTATCCGTTCCGTGTTCCGGCAAAGTTTGCCCTGATTATTCGGTCGTTGGTGACTCAGGAAGGGTTAGCGTTAACCCTGAATCCAGAGTTCAAAATCGTTGAAGTCTCTTATCCTTACGTCGCCAAACGTTTACTCAAGGGTGAATCGCCAGCTATGCGACGGCGGTTAATTGAGGTGTTGTTTAAGGATGGCAGATTCCAATGGCAACGCTTAGAGAATATGATTGCGATCGCGCGGTCTGATGATAACTTTGATTTGCTACCCACAGCCCAACTAGGATTACAATATCTGTTATCTGAAGAAGGACAGTTTTTGCGGCGTCAGGTATTGTTGGCGTTGACGGAAGATGATCGATTGCACACTGAAGAAGTACAACGCCTGTGGAATTTGGTCAAAGATGACTTGAAACCAGGACGATTATTTAATGTGGCGTTAAATTCTTTGGGTACTATGTCAACGGAGCAAATTGCGGCAATTTTACCCCTGACAGCGATGATGCGGGTAGAAGGGTAGAAGGGTAGAAGGGTAGGTAATACGACCTGACAAATCCCTCTCCGGGTTGCTTCGCGCTCACCCGGAGTCTTTCGCAAAGCACGATGACAAAGGACAAATGACAAATGACAAATGACAAATGACAAATGACAAATGACGATCCCCACCACCCGACTTTAATTGTTCCCATCTACTGATTTGCCAAAGTAAAGTTGACTCAATTGAGCCAAAGAAACATCGTTTTCCGGTTGAGGATTACGTAAGAACGGATGAATCGGGAGTCGCGCTACTCGACGATTAGTTTTGGGTGACGATAAAATCTGCTCAATTACGTTTAAATACCCTTGAGCCGTACTCTCCCAGGTATAGTGATTGATCACCAGTTGCTGAGTACGTTGAGAAAAACTCTGCCATTCCTGTTGATTACAGATTAACTGCTCTAATCCCCGCGCCATATCCGCCGGATCATCGGGGTCAATCAAAACCCCATAATCTTGATTATCTGTCTGTAAGCTTTCTGTAATTCCGCCATTCTGGGTAACGACAACGGGTAATCCGGCGGCGGCGGCTTCTAAAGGGGCTAAACCAAAGGGTTCAAACAGAGAGGGTAGAGCAAATACGGAGCGGCGTTGGGCTAAAAAGCGATAGGTTGCGGCTAGGGCGGGTTGATCCGGGACGCAAAAGGCGCTAATTTTGCCCCATAAGTTATGGTCATTCACCACTTCCCGGATTGGTGCTAATACTTTTTGTTCGGTTTGTTCATCCTTCACCTTCTCTTTTAGGGGATTATCTAAGCCCGCCGTAATTAATAGCACATTCGCTCGTTCTTGCAAGGTGGAACTATAGGCAAAGGCTTGCACAAGTCCCAATAGGTTCTTTTTCGGATCTAATCGACTCGATGCTAAAATTACAGGTAAATCGCGCCGCGACTCAGCAAGATCCCGCGCTAATTTCTCTTTAACTAACTGATAGGTTGCCTCTTCGTTTGCTGAGCGAACCTCCGCACTAAACATAGCTGGGTCTACTCCCGGTGAAATCACCGCAAAGCGAGCATCATTATCGACATCGACAGCACCTCGATACGCCGGATGACTATATTGGTTGAAGCGTTCTTGGCGAGTATTCGTAATATTAATCGCCGAGTGATTCATGTTCAGGCGTTCGACAACTAGGCGACGTCCAAAGAAGTAATAGTCGTTCATTTGTGCCAAATTTTCTGGCGTCACCTTTAATTTGTCCATCTTTTGAGCGCCTAGGGAATGGGCGGTAAACGTAAACGGTACGCCTGTTTGTGCTTCAAGTAATAAACCCGCTAGTCCCCCATCGGCGTAGTGGGCGGTCATGATATCGGGAAAATCCCCTTGGTCTTGATAAAATTTCCGAATATTGGGTACCCAATCTTGCACCAGATGCGTCCAGAGTAACTCTTTGCGTAAAAATTCCTGGGGTCCGGCGGGTAAGCGGACAATCCGGAGATTTTCTACACCGGGATACCCATCAAAGGGTTCAGCAAACCCCTCCCACTCTGGATCAATGATTTGACGGGTGAGAATATCAACCCGGTGTCCCTGCGCCGCGATCGCCAGGGCGACTTGTTTGACGTAAACCAGTTGACCGCCAAAGTCGGGATGTTCTGTAATATACCTATCCTCTGGGTCAAAGTTGCCTTGGGGGTTGAGAAAGCCGATATACATTGTCTGAATGATGAATAGTGAATGAGAGACGCAACGGATGAGTTGACATCAGACAAATAATGTCTGAATGATAAATGATAGACGCAACGGATGAGTTAACATCAGACAAAATTCCGATCAGAACGATTATCAACGACTATAAGACAACGATTATCCAAGTACATTATAGGGGCTAGATAGTATGCAATCCGGTCAAATCCGACTCAACAAGGTGACGAAAGAATGGGTGATTTATGCACCCAGTCGGCGTAAACGCCCCCAGGATTTTCAGCAACAGAGTCGCCAAAAACAAGCTTCAGGGATTCTACCTCGAAATTGTCCCTTTTGTCCCGGCAATGAAAATAAATCTGAGTCAATTTTCCTGGAGATGCCCAGCCGACACCACAAAGGGTGGCAAACGCGAGTTGTACTGAATAAGTTTCCCGCCTTAACTCCCGATGAAGACAGAGAACGAGCGAAGGAGGGGATTTATTTAATGATGCCCGGTTATGGTCAGCATGAAGTGATTATTGAAAGTCCTGATCATCATCAAGATCTTGCCACAATGCCAATCGAGGACGTAGAAACGGTGATTGAGACCTATCACAAGCGCTACGTCACACTGATGCAAGCCCATAAGAATATGATGGCAATCATTTTTCGCAATCATGGGATGAAAGCGGGTGCATCGTTAAGTCATCCCCATTCTCAAATGATTGTAACGGGCATGGTTCCTCAAAATATTCGAGTGCGAGAACAAGAAGCCCAGCGATATTATGATCAATGGCAACGATGTGTGTATTGCGATATTTTAGAGTTTGAACAGCATCACCGCAGACGGGTGATTGCTGAAAATGAATCATTTCTGGCGTTTATTCCTTTTGCGGCTGATGTGCCGTTTGAAACTTGGATTATGCCAAAGGAACATGAGGCAGATTTTGGCAGTATCTCCGCTATTGAAAAGTCACATTTTGCGTTAATTCTCAAAAATGTCCTGACTCGGTTGTATGACAAGCTAAGTGATCCCGATTATAATTACGTGATTAATACGGCTGCCCGTTACAAAGCCGAAGAACCCCAGGTTCATTGGTATTGCCAAATTAGTCCTCGGCTAACGACTCCAGCCGGATTTGAACTGGGTTCTGGGATTAGTATCAATCCTTCTTTACCGGAAATTGATGCCGATTTTTTGAATTCTTAATTGGTTCTACAAATTCTCAGACTCTTTCTCGCGCAGTTCTCGAACGGCTTCCCGACTTAATCCTGTTGTTGCCGCGATCGCTTCGTCATCCAGTAGGGTGAGTAGCTTTTTAGCAATAGCGCGTTGTTCTTCTTTTTTGCCTTCTTGACGACCTTCTTGACGACCTTCTTGACGACCTTCTTGACGACCTTCTTCACGACCCAGAGCAACCGCTCCTTGCTGATCATAAATAAACATTTCTCGACGCTCCAAATCTTCTAGTTCTTCGCGGGTTAGGTTGGCTTGATTGGCAATTTCAAAGGCGCGGTGGAGTTCGGGAATATTGTCCATATTTGTGGGAACTTCATCGAGCGATCGCGCGGATTTGATAAAGTAAATCCATTTATCAGTAATCGTTTCTAGTTCTTCAATTTCTTTGGTAAATTTGGGTAATTCAACAAAAATCAGTTCAATATCGTTTTCGGTATAAACATAGCCATCGGATACTTCTCGATAAACGAAGCGGGATGTAAACGGATGGCGACCCGGAAACATCTCAAAATCAGTCAAGGTTAGAGCAATGACTGGTTTAAGCATTCGGTAGCCTTCTCCTTTTTGCAGTTGAAAGGCATAGGTCTTGGCGGCGTTGAACAAAACTCTCTTCCCAAAGGATTGCACATTCAGGACTTGCATTTCAATGATCACCAGTGTGCCGTTTTTTAGTTGAGCTTTGACATCAAGGTAAGTATCTTTTAACCCCTCAACTTTCGGGGGTAAGTTGGGATTGATAATTTCTAAATCTTCAATGGTGGAGTTACCGTCATAAATCAAGGCATTGAGAAAACTAATCAAAATGTCTTTGCTTTCAGCGGAACCAAAAATTTTCTTGAAGGCGTAATCAGTTTTGGGATTAATAAATCTCATCGTTTTGCTCAAAACATGAGGATTGAACCATTATACACTAAAACCTAAACTTATCTAATCCTTCATATTTGCTTGTTCAAAGCTGGCATTCGCTTCCTCTTCTCGTCCCAAATTTCGTAACGCTAAACCCCGATTATTCCATGCTTCCGGGTAATCGGGGTTTAATTCTAATGCCTGATCAAAGGATAGAATCGCTTCCTCTTCTCGTCCTAAATTCCGTAACGCTACCCCGCGATTGTTCCAGGCTTGGGCATAATCGGAGTTTAATTCAATCGCTTGTTCAAAACAAACCATTGCTTCTTCATACCGCCCTAAATTATCCAAGGCTAAGCCGCGATTATTCCAGGTTTCTGGGTCATCTGGCTGATTGTCTAAGGCGTTGCTGAAACTGATTAAGGCGTCCTGATAACGTCCTAACTGGATGAGGATAACTCCGTGATGATTCCAGATTTTAGCATCATCGGATTGTAGGGCTAAGGCTTTATCATAACTGTCTAAGGCGTCTTGGTAACGTCCTAGCTTCTCTAAGGCAATCCCTCGATTTGCCCAGGCTTCGGCAAAATTGGGTTGAATGGCTAGGGCTTGATCATAACTGGCGATCGCCGCGTCCCAGCGCCCTTCTTGTAATAATAGATTGCCTCGGTTTACCCAGGCGGGATATAAATTCGGTTGCAGTTCTAGGGCGTTATCAAAGGTGGTAATAGCCGCATTTGGGCGGTCTAAATGCATGAGGAGTAACCCTTTATTATACCATGCCTGAAAGTAATCTGGCTTGAGGGTAATTGCTCGATCAAAACTGCTAATCGCATCCTCTAAGCGTTCCAACTGACACAGAACCGTTCCCCGATGTTTCCAAGCCTCCGGGTGTTCCGGGTACAATTCAACCACCCGATCCAAACAAGCGATCGCCTCTTGGGGACGTTGTAACTGCATCAAGGCGATACCTTGAATAGACCAAGCCTCTACATAGTTGGGTTGAAGGGTTATCGCTTGTTGACAACTGGCGATCGCCTCTGCTAAATGCCCTAATTGAAATAATAAATGACCCCGATACAACCAGGCTTGGGCATAATCAGGTTTCAATGTTGTTGCTTTATCCATACAGGCGATCGCGGCGTTGGGTTGTTCTCCCTGCATTAGCGCCAATCCCTGCATGTACCACGCCTCGGCATAATCGGGATTAAAATAGGTGGCATTCTGGCAACTCGAAACCGCTTCCCGATACCGTCCCAAATTATATAATGCACTGCCTCGATTGCCCCAAGTGGCGGAATCATCGGGTTTAAGCTGCAAGGCTTGGTCATAAGACGCGATCGCATCGTCTAAACGTCCTAAACTAAACAAGGCATTACCGCGATGAAACCAGGCTTCTGGGTAATTGGGTTGTAGTTTAGTTGCCTTTTCACAGCTTGTCACGGCTTCGGTATAGCGAGTTAAATGAAACAAAACCAATCCCCGATTATTCCATGCTTCTGGGGCATCAGGTTGTAAGGTAATGGCTTTTTCATAACTCGCTAAAGCATCGTCTAACCGTTCCAACCGATAAAATGTATTCCCTTGCTGAAACCACACCTCGTAATCATTGGGCTGTAGTGAAACCGCTTCTTGCCAACTTTCTAATGCCTCAGGATAACGGTTTAAATTAAACAGAATCCAGCCTTTATGTTTCCAAGCCTCCAGATAGTTAGAATTTAAGCTTGTGGCTTGATCAAAGCTTGCTAATGCGTCCTCATTTCGTCCCCCATTCATCAACACCAACCCTTGCATATACCAAGCTTGCACATAATCCGGCTGGCAGTGAGTCGCCTGTTGACAACTGGCTAACGCCTCGTCGTGGCGTCCCAAATTATACAGCGTACTTGCCCGATTTCCCCAAGCCACTGCCAAATCAGGATTAAATTGTGTCGCTTGGTCATAACTCGCTAAAGCGTCTTCTAGGCGTCCTAATTTAAATAGAATATTTCCCTGATTAAACCAGGCTTCTGAGTAATCCGGTTTCAGCGTAATCGCTTTCTCATAGTTCGTCAACGCCGCGTCGAACCATCCCAGATGAAAACAAGTATTCCCCCAATGGAACCAAATTTCTGGCATATTGGGGTGGAATTGGGCAGCCTTCTCAAAACTCGCGATCGCTTCCCCGTAGCGCCCAATCTTAAAGTATTCAATTCCCTGATGTAACCACTGATTGGCTAAATAGTCATTTGTCATTTGTCATTTGTCTTATGTCATTCGCCATTCGTTATTCGTCCTACTCGCTTCGCGAGAAGCAAGCTACGTACAGTCGGGGCGGGTTTAGTTACATCTTGGTGTAACCGAAAAAATAGTAGTGAAACCCGCCCCTACACAATTTTCCCATCTCCCCCATCTCCCCCTGCTTCTGATAACTGATATAACTGATAACTGATAACTGATAACTGATAACTCCCTAATCTCCTCCATCTTCCAGACGTGCCAACCTCTAACGGCGATCGCGAAACAGAAAAATAAAGGCAATCACTACAGCGATGACGCCTGTGCTAATACTTCCCCAAAATACAGGAGTAAACAAAAATGGTGTATCTTTGGCGGGGGGTAGTTGTTCGACCAAAACCGTGGCGGCGATACTGCTGACAATCAATCCAATACCAATTAACGCGACGGTTGTATTCAGCGTGCGATTACTCTTGGTTTGTTCAATACCACTCACACTACCAATCGTCCGAATCAAATTTTCCATCAAAGGTAATCCGGGACGGAATGTCGCGCTATCTGTGGCGACTTGTTGCAGATATTTTTCATCTGCCACTTCACTAAAGTGGTTCAAAAATTTTAAATAGCTGCTTGTTTCTCGTTCCAGCTTTTGAATCCGCTTTTGATAATTTTCCAAATTCCCCTGAATCGTGGTCATATAATAGTCTAAATCGTTTAAATTCATGGCATAATCTGATAAAGTGGGCAAAGTTTGAATTAAGGTTGATTGCAGCTCTTTTAAATTTAAGCCTTGAGCAGGAATCGGATTGGGTAAAGTACGGACACTGGCAACTAAACGTCGAATTTCATAAGATTGAAGTTTTAAGTCTTGAGTACGACAACGACTTTGCCAGTATGCCCAAACAATTTTATGGCGATAGCTAAATAAGCGGATTAAATCCAAGTGAATGTCATACAGATTCTGCCGAATTTCCGTGACTTTTTTGCCAGCGGGAAACATGCAAATAATCAAATGATAGTTTTCTTGACTAAACGACTCCCAGTCTTGCTGCCAATTATCGGGAGAATGCCAATATTCAAATACCCTTGCCCCCAAGAATCGTCCTTGTTCTCTAAATTCAGGAATCCATTTCGGATTGGGCGTGAGCTGTTTATAACAGTCTTTAGCCAGTTGTTTGGGATCTTGATTACTATCAGCAATTTGCACCGACACTAACCACGTTTGACCAATTGTGCCTTGCTGGGTGGGGAGAAGTTCCCCCGTATCCCATTGATGATTAATGTGAGAGGCAATAATTTTCTTGAGTTTGCTTAAGGTTTCAATGCATTGGGTCTCATCATTCGGTTGTTTTGTTTCCGGATCTTTATAATCTCCTGAACAATTAACTTGCAGGGCGTAAGCATCTCCGAGTTGTAGCGCTCGATAGTATCCATCTAAGGGAGATTCAAATCCCTTAACCAAGAGTTGGACATAATCCGCTGCGGGATTTTCTAGGGCGGCTAATTGGTTGAGTTTGTCATCGTCTAAGTTGGGATCGATTTTTTGCCAAAATTGGTGGCGGTAGTGATGTATTTCCGGTAGAGAGTGACCGAAACTATCGCGCAGGTCATATAAGAATAGATCGACGGTAGGGTAGATTAGCTGAGTCGGTTTGTTCATCATTGATGACCGTGGGAACGGGGGTGAGGGAGATGGGGGAGATGGGGAAGATGGGGAAGATGAGGGAGATGGGGGAGTTAACTCAACACTTAGTCAGGGCGGGTTTTGTAGAAACGTTATCATCAATAGCGAAATAGAAAGTTTCATGACCCGTCCCTACACTCCTCAACACTCAAAACTTTCCCAATCACCAGAGGTTGCGGTCTCAAGATAGCAGATTTTTCTTCTCTGCTCCTGGAGTCCCCCTGCACCCCTGCACCTGCGCTTCTCCACCCCCTCGCCTCTTCGCTAATTCTAGGAAGTCGGCGACAGTTTTGACCAAATGTAACGGATTGCAAAGTATAATGAAATCCAGAGTACACCGACAAGCACCTAACTAAAGAGTATTACTATCAGATGCGAGTTGCGATCGCTGGAGCGGGTTTAGCTGGACTTTCCTGTGCCAAATATCTCACGGATGCAGGTCACACCCCTATTGTTCTAGAACGTCGGGACGTTCTCGGCGGAAAAGTTGCCGCTTGGCAAGACGAAGACGGAGACTGGTACGAAACCGGGTTACATATCTTCTTTGGTGCCTATCCCAATATGCTACAGCTCTTTAAGGAGCTAGAGATTGAGGATCGGCTACAGTGGAAAGACCACACCATGATTTTCAATCAGCCAGAGAAACCGGGTACCTACTCTCGGTTTGATTTCCCGGATTTACCGGCACCGATTAATGGAATTATTGCGATTCTGCGGAATAACGATATGCTGACCTGGTCGGAGAAGATCCGGTTTGGCTTGGGTTTGATTCCCGCCATTATTAATGGTCAGAAGTATGTTGAACAGATGGATCAATATTCCTTCTCCGAGTGGTTACAGCGTCAAACTATACCGCCACGGGTAGAAAAGCAAGTCTTTATCGCCATGGCGAAAGCGCTGAATTTTATCAACCCCGATGAAATTTCGGCAACGGTGGTGTTGACGGCGCTGAATCGCTTTCTCCAGGAAAAGAATGGCTCAAAGATGGCATTCCTGGATGGTTCCCCAACGGAGCGCCTCTGTCAACCCTTGGTAGACTATATTACGGCAAGGGGTGGGGAGGTACGATTAAATGTTCCGGTGAAGGAATTTTTACTCAATTCGGATCAGACAGTACAGGGATTTTTGATTCGGGGTGAAAATGGGGACGAAGTGCTGACGGCGGATGCTTATGTCTCGGCAATGCCTGTCGATCCCTTAAAGTTAATCATGCCTCAACCTTGGCGAGAGATGGAGTTCTTCAATCAGCTAGAAGGCTTAGAAGGGGTTCCGGTAATTAACCTGCATTTGTGGTTTGACCGGAAATTAACAGATATTGACCATCTCCTATTTTCGCGATCGCCCCTTTTGTCAGTGTATGCTGACATGAGCAATACCTGTCGGGAATACGCTAACCCTGACCGTTCGATGTTGGAGTTAGTTCTCGCCCCAGCTAAAGATTGGATTGGTAAATCCGATCAGGATATTGTGGCGGCGACGCTGGAAGAACTCAAGAAACTCTTCCCTAAACATTTTGATAGTGATAGCCCTGCCCAGTTGCTCAAGTATCACATTGTCAAAACTCCACGTTCCGTTTACAAAGCCATTCCGGGGCGACAAGCCCATCGTCCTTCCCAAGAAACACCCATCCCCAACTTTTACTTGACTGGCGATTACACCATGCAACGTTACCTTGCCAGTATGGAGGGTGCCGTACTTTCTGGTAAGCTGACATCGCAGGTGATTGTCAGGCGTCATGAATCAGGAGGCTCAAGTCAACGGGTGTTTAAACAGGTGGACAGTAAAGAGGTTGTCGGGGCGGGTTAAGAGAAAAATTCATTATCCTAACCCCACTATCCGTCTTTACCGTAACTATCCCAGCTAAAGCCCTGGAACTAAAATCGGCGAGAAGCTGTTTTTTGTCTGTGGGCTGGAAGCTGGCGTTCCGTTGAACTGGGTTCCAAGACTGACCCGCTAAATTTGAGCGTACTTGAGCTTGGGTTCTGGGAAACGTGTTTCTCGACTATAGGAGTCAGTACCATTTTTTTGACTTCTTTGGACGGCTAACTGCTATGACTTAATCCAAGATCTACTCCTTCGCCCCTAACCGAATTACCTGCAACGAATGCTTCAATTGCCTAAATCTCCGCCCATGAGAAAGCTGGTTTCTGAATCTGAGGCTTATGAAATCTGTCGTCAGATTACAGCAAAATATGCCAAGACGTTTTATCTGGCTACCTTACTGATGCCAGAACAAAAGCGGCGTGCGATATGGGCAATCTACTTCTGGTGTCGGCGAACCGATGAACTGGTGGATGGTCCCCAAGCCCGTTTAACCACACCGGAAACCTTGGATCGCTGGGAACAGCAGTTAGAATCTGTTTTCGCCGGACAGCCAATCGAGGATGCGGATGTGGCGTTAGTGGATACGTTGCAACGGTTCCCGATGGATATTCAACCGTTTCGGGATATGATTGCCGGTCAACGGATGGACTTATCTCGCAGCCGTTATCAAACCTTTGAAGAACTGAAGCTGTACTGCTATCGTGTGGCGGGTACGGTGGGGTTAATGACCAGTCCGGTGCTAGGATTTGACTTGGATTGGAGTCAAACGCCTTGGAATAATCAGTTTGGGATGAATCCGGTAGAGGAAGCGATCGCGTTGGGGATTGCCAAGCAGTTAACCAATATCCTCCGCGATGTTGGCGAAGATGCTCAACGGGGTCGAATTTACTTGCCATTAGATGAATTAGCGCTATTTAATTATACAGAAGAGGATTTATTTAAGGGAGTGGTGGACGAGCGCTGGCAGGAATTAATGCGCTTCCAAATTCAACGGGCGCGTAAGTTTTATACTTACGCAGAAAAGGGTATTGGGGCGCTGAGTCGGGATGCGCGTTGGCCCGTCTGGGCGGCTACGATGCTGTATCAGGGTATTTTAGATGTCATTGAGCGTAATAATTATGATGTATTTACGCAACGGGCTTATGTGTCTAAGGGGCGGAAGTTGCTGTATTTACCAGTAGCGTGGTTAAGGGCGCAGGCGCTTTAATTGTCATTGGTCATTTGTCATTGGTCATTTGTTTGGCTCTCCGGTACTTAGGGTGATAAGTTTAGCTAATGTAAATAGTTTAAATAATCAGAGTTTTAATAGCTTGACTATAGTCTTGGCTCGGAGCGCTAGCGGAGAGTCAAGACTACATTTCCCTTGATTTTGATTTATACCTATGCAATGATCTGAGCAAATACCGAGTTAACTAAAAAGATAGTAAACTTAACAATTTTTCTCAGATTGGAAACATCTACTGATGGAATTTTCTATTGACTCTCTGCTGAATTTACCAGAAGTCACTGTAATAGGTTACTTTCGTAATGAGGATTTTATCTGTCTTAATTTAGAAATATTGACAAAGGAGATGAACTGCCCTCACTGTCAAAAATATACGCAAGAACTTCACCAAGTACGTCAACTCTTAGTCAGGGATTTACCAATTTTTGGTCAACCTGTGTATTTGAGAGTACCTCGTCAGCAATTCTACTGTCGTCAATGCCAAAAATATTGCACAAAAAAGCTAGAGTTTTTGCCAGGGAAGCGACGGTACACTCGGCGATATGAATCTCATATTTATCGACGAATTCTCCTAAGCAATATCGAACAAATAAGTCAAGAATAAGATTTGACTTATGAAGAAGCATGAAGAAGCGGAAGGAATTTTTAAATCGGTTAGTTCAAAATCCTCAAAAAAAACTGGGGTGAAGTTAAACGTCTCAGTATAGATGAAGTCAGTAAAAGCAAGGGACACAGAAATTTTGTTACGGTCGTTAGTGATCTATGAGATAAAAGAAGAGTTTCGGGATATTTACGAAACTTCTAAAACGGTCGAATCGGGGATGAGTAGAATGGAAAATTGGTTGATTTCTGCCCAGGTATTTTATGGCAAGACGGCAGCAACTATCCGAAAGCATTTACCTGATATATGCAACTACTTTATTAGTCGAACAACTAGTGGTGTTATGGAGGGAATTAACAATAAAATTAAGTTAATTATGAGATTGGGTTATGGCTTTACCAACTTTGATAACTGGCGCAGCCGTTTACTCGGTTCCTTCTCCTAATATAGAGAGATTCTGAGGAGATTGGTAAAGACTTGATTTGAGGAGATAATCTAGTCTTGACTCTCCGCTAGCGCTCCGAGCCAAGACTAAATCTAGGGCATCAAGGCTCTTATATTAACTAAACTTATCACCCTAAGTACGGGAGAGCCAAAACTATGCGCCTAACGCACCCTACACTAC
Source organism: Coleofasciculus sp. B1-GNL1-01 (assembly GCF_040220235.1). Lineage (NCBI taxonomy): Bacteria > Bacillati > Cyanobacteriota > Cyanophyceae > Coleofasciculales > Coleofasciculaceae > Coleofasciculus > Coleofasciculus sp. B1-GNL1-01. Next base: position 18,033 of record NZ_JAVJTO010000027.1, on the reverse strand, counting down.
GAAGTGTAAAATTAACTATAACAACTGCAACAAAACCAGACAGATGGTTCAAACCGCAATTACCCAAACGATTAAAACCCTAAACGATGTCCATAACAAGTTTAATCTTCGGCGAACGGAAGATGAACAATTCTTTACAGAATGGTTTGAGAACTTGCCTGAACTCACCCAACAGGAGCAAGCTACGTTAGACCAGATTAGAGACAGATACCGCTATCATCGAGCCGATGGAGTCTTAGCCGAGGGAGCGGTCAATCTGATTGTTGTGTCTCGTTTGCTGGAATTGGCGGGTTTTTATGATTTCCCGTTTAAGCTGCGATCAGAAGTATCGGTTGAAATTACGACTGTTGTTGATGATCAGATTTTGCGGGGACGGATAGATTTTTTGGTCGTGTTGGAGCAATTTTGGGTTGTGGTACTAGAAGCTAAACACAGTGATCTCAATATTGAGTTAGCGATTCCCCAAGCTTTGGCTTATATGATGGCGAACCGTCATCCTGATCAACCCGTTTATGGTATGGTGACAAATGGGGGGATGTTTGCTTTTTTGAAGTTAAGCCAACAAGCATTTCCTGAGTACGATATATCTGATGTATTTTCGCTTCTTCCTCGCCGTAACCAGCTTTATGATGTGCTTCAAATCTTCAAGCGGGTAGCTGCGGTTCTCCAGGATTAGAGTGTGGGTTCGGTAGTAGAAGCGGGTTTAGCCAATAAATTCGGGTAAAATCCAATACCCTTTATACAAAAGAGGAATTACACGATGCGATCGCACGGTTGACATACTCAGGCTGACTGGATAAGAGTTTGAGTCGTCTAAAGACGACTTGAGCTTTTAGCCAAGAACTTGAGTTCTTGGCGGGTATTAGGGCTTACTGAAAACGGGTTCAAAGACTTACTTTCGCGTAAAGTCAACAAACTTATTTCATAATTTTATATCGACTTACAAATCTCGCATTTGTTGCTCCACACTCATCGCAATTTGCAGCGCTTCATCGAGCAAACAAGCATACTGATCCATTGGCGGATCAAGTTCTCCCGCAACCAAACTGGTTAAATTATTCTCTAATGTAACCATCAATTCATCCGGTCGTGCCATCACCCCTTGTTTCGTGCGAATAATTTCTATCTTAATTGCTTGCAGTAAACTGTTTTTAGTTACTCGTAAAGCCGTCAGAACCTTGTCACCTTCTAACGAGTTATCCCCTTGCAGATTATTTTCAGTCCGACTCAGTTGATTCAGCATGGCTAGGGATTTAACTACACGATTGTACTTATCCACTTGCCGTAACAACTTAGCCACAGATTTCCAGCGTTTTGCTTTATTCACAAGCCAAATATTTGCCAATACCAAAATCAAGACTGATCCCGCCAAAAATAACAGAAATAAATTGGTAATGTCCGTCCCATCACTTGGTAAATTCCCCGATCGCTTCACCGCCAGAAACCCCACAGGCATAACAAAAATCAGGATTAGACCTAAACTAAAGACCTCAATAAACAGAAGCGATCGCAGATGTTGCGGATTTCGCCAAAATATCCCACGGTAAACCGTTGTCACCAGTCCCGCACTCAGATCTAAACCCCCGCTTTGCTCTAATTCCGCTGGAGTAATCGGCAATTCTGCTACATTATTTAGCATGAACGTATCTCCTGGATGATGAAAGTATTTGGCTTAGTTTAATCCTAGAGCGTGAGTCAGCGTTTTAAAAATATGCACATAGAAATTACTCTCTAAGGGACGAAACAGCGCAAAGTCTTTTCCTGGATTACCAAAAAAGGGTCGCAGTGACCAACCCAACTGACTGCCAACAAAGCCGTATAGAAATAACCAAGCTTGCACAACCTTCAAATTACGGGATTTATCCGTATCTTGAGAATGAGAATGCAGCGATTTCATGCTTTGGTAGAAAAATTGGACACCGATCACGCCTGTTAAGGCAAAAATGACGACATTGAGTAACTTGAAAAACTCGTAATCATTAACCGAGAGCAGGAAAAACAAGACCACAGGAACAAACGCCAAAAGCATGACACTGATCACTGACGTGGTGGCTAAAAGCAACACTAAATATTGGCGAAACTTGCGCTGGGAACCCGTAACCACCTCAAAAATATATAAACTGGGCAGACATACCAGCAGTGTGATTAAATAAAGACCAGGCAACTTAATCGCTGAACTAATCGCCTGAAGCCAATGACTCGACGCCCCAATTACCAATCCGTACAACGCCAGAAAGGAGGCGCTACACACTAATAATGAAACAATTTTACTATCGAGTCCGATTTCCTTCTCAACCTCGGTCAGAAATGCCTTGCGATCGCGTAAAAAAGACATCAAACTGGAAAAGTGATTCATCCTATCCTCCAGGTATACCCGTCGCATCTCTACATTATTCCTCGACTATAACAGGAGCGCAGGGAGAGCGAGTTTTGCAGACAAGGGGGTCAAACTCGCCTCTACAGCTATGGGTCAATCAGACTCTTGTTACTCGGAACGAAAAGAAATTTGCCGAATCAGCATACTCACAAATTCACCCGGTTTACCTGTCGGTTGTAAGGGACTCCACGCCGTCACTTCAGCAAACTGGAGGCGGTACAAGGTGTGAATGATACTTTTGACGCCTCGACGAGAGCCAATAATCGAGATTTTTACAGGTTCACGGCTAGCGGTAGATTCTGGCGTCGCTGATGGGGCGGGAGGTACTTTTTCTAGGTTATTTGAAACAAACTCTTGAGACATTGGATTCACCTAATTGTTGCTGAAAATGTTATTAAGTTTGGTAACAATTAAAAGATTAGCAGATGTTACCATAGTTGGAAACATTTACGAGGTCATGCTCCTCTGACACGATTGTCCTGCGGACAAGGTAAGCGCGACAGAAGTATGGGAAGAGCAGGACAAGCCCTCAAACAGACCCTAGAAGCCCATAAAATCAGCCAAAATAAATTGGCGGTAGCTTTAGGGATTGAGCGAAATAAAGTGTTTCGTTGGTTTCATGAAAAAATAGACCCAACAGCCGAAACCGTTGCGGATATTGTCAAAGCGCTGAACACCATCAATCCCGCCGCCGCTGAGATGTTCATTGAACTCTATCTCGGCGATTTAGTGGATAAGGAGGAGGAGTAGGAATATTTTGTCTCAATGACGATAGAGTAGGTTGGGTTGACGAAAGGAAAACCAACGCAAGCAGGCTAGGATGAACATTGTGCAGGAGTCAGGGCGGGTTTAGTTAAATTTAGGTGAGGTAAGAAACGATAGTCGTCAAACCCACCCCTACACAATCAAAACGTTCTCCTTCAGCTAGTCATGGGAAAATGTACGACAATGATAGAGGTGTCTTGCTGGGTACGTGCGATCGCCTCCGGTTCTCCCCCTAATGTGGGAATCGCCAAAAGGTAGCTGGGATGGGTACTTGCCGTGAGAATCAGTAAATCATGACGTTGCACCATCCGCGACACATTCTGCACAAAATTCCCCCGCACTTGCACCAACTCACTTGTGGTTGCCAACCCCCACTCCCTTGGCTGACAGGCAAACTCCCCGACTCCCGTCACCACAATCACCAATCGAAACGTGGCTTTCAACGCCGCTGCTAAGCTTTGCGCTAACGTCACCGTCGGTTTAAACGTCACCGATACCGTCTCCTGATCCGTCGCCGCCAACACCACTCGTGCGGTATTCTCAATCGGCTGCGAGAATCGGGCAATTAATACCGGAACCTGCGATCGCCAGATTACATTATCAATCACACTGCCAAAAAAGCTCTCACGAGTCGTCGAATACCCCTTCCATCCGCAAATAATCAACGTCGCCTCTCGTTCGGCTGCGGTGCGGGTAATCCCTCGGTCAATCGTATCATCCACCCGCCCAATCGGTTCTACTTTAGTTACGGCTGCATGGGCAATTCGTTCCGCCGCCGCTAAAAGCTGGGTTTGTAACAGTTTCGCCTCTGGGGAAATGAGTCCGGTTTTATCCGATAAAACATGCAGCGGAAGTAAAGTTCCCTTGGCTGTTTTTGCCAAAATTAATGCCAATTGTAATAAATTATCCTCTGTCTTGGGATTCGCCACCGGAACTAACACCCGCTTTGCCAACGATGGCTGTTTTCCTGGATTTCCTCCCTCCTGTTGTCCGTGAGGTTTCACCTGTTTTCCCCAGCGTTCGGTAATCCAAGGAGACGCCACACAGGTGACTAAAATCATGGCAATTATCCCATTTACGGTTAACTGATCCACCAGTTTAATTTCATAAGCTACGGTAATCGCTGCCAAGGTAGACGCCGCCTGTGCCATGGACAACCCAAACATGACCATAATACTCGGAAATTGAAACCCAAACAGCTTTCCCGGCAGCCAAGCTGCGCCAAACTTACTTACCATTTCTGCGCCAATCATCACCAATGCTACTAAAATTGATTTCGGCTGCCTGACTAAAATTAACGGGTCAATTAACATACCCACGGAAATCAAAAAGAATGGCACGAATAAGGTATTGCCAATAAACTGAATCCGATTCATTAACGGACTCAATTGAGGAATGATTTGGGTAATCGCAATTCCGGCTAAAAATGCGCCAATAATCGGTTCAATTTCAATTAACCCTGCTGCGTAAGACACGACAAACAATGTGGCGAGGACAAAAATAAACTCCGCCCCTTCATCATGCCCAAATTGCCGAAAGAACCAGCGCCCCAGTTTCGGGACACCCCATAATGTCGCTACTGTATAGATAGTGAGGGCGGGAATTAGAAACAACCAGAATCCTAGGGTGAGATTTCCGCCATCGGCTTTCACCACTACCGCCAGAACTAAGAGTCCCAAAACATTGGTAATCAGCGTTCCACCCAAGGTTGTGGTTACGGTTTGTGTCCGCATTAATCCCAACTTGGTGAGGATAGGTAATGCCAAAAGTGTATGGGTGGCAAAACAAGACGCGACTAGAATCGATGCTAGCCAACTATATCCCAGGAGTAACATTGCCACCGTACCCAGAATCATGGGGAAAGAGAAGGTGGCTAAACCAAAAATTGCCGCTTTATCGGCGTTATATTTAAGGTCATCCAGGCTGGTTTCGAGTCCTGCCATGAACATTAAAAATAACAGTCCCACTGTTCCTAAGAGGACGATGGTACTATCTCTCTCCAATAACCCCAAGACATTGGGACCAACAATCACACCCGCAAGAATTAAGCCAACAATACCCGGAAGTCGCAACCGTTCAAACAGGAGTGGCGCGACTAACATAATTGCCAAAATGGTTAAGAAGACGGCAACAGGGTCAGTTATTGGACTCGGAAATAAAGCAACCGCCGTTAAGGTAGGATACATCATAGATGAGGAGGTTTTAAGGGTGTAGAGCGGGTTTAACAACATTAGTGTCAACTTAAGCAGAAAAAGAAAGCTATACCTTGAGACAGACCCCACCCTAACCCTCCCCTTATAAAGGGGAGGGAACTGGGGGAGGGAACCGGGAAGGAAATCGAATAGCTTTGGTTTCCCCCTTTTTAGTATCCCTGATGTCCCTAAACCTGCTCTAACTGAATTATGAATGATTCTTGATAAAATGGGTTAGGTGACGAATGACATCGCTGGCTGCTTAATAAAGGACAAATGACTAATGACTAAGGACTGCTGACTAAGGATAATTACTATGGCATATAGTGACTTCAAAAGTCTGGCTCAAGTTCGAGAATCCTTTGGGTTAAGTCTGGAAGAACCGGATGACTTATTTGCGAGTATACCCGAACTGCTGCCCAGTGAGTATCTGCAAATAACCTTAACTGAAAATGTTTCGCTGGCGACGGCTATCAATACTGAAAAGGCACGGGCTGAGTTAATTATTACTCCTGTGCTTTTGGAGGTGCGGCGACACTTTGGGTTTAAAATTGGCTTTTTCTCGGGGTCGGAGTTCAATGTTGCTCCTAGTGCGGGTTTAAATGGATATTGTGATTATATTCTGACGGCTTCCCCCGACTCTTATGAAATTCGGACTCCTGTGCTTACCCTGGTTGAAGCTAAGAATGAAAATATTAAGTCGGGTTTGGCGCAGTGTATTGCTGAAATGATTGCGGATCAACTGTTTACAGCAGTTTTCAAGTTAGTAGACTACAAACGATCATTGCGCTGAAAAGCAAGCCGATACAATTTTGTATTCCATAAACGTGAAAAGCGCTGTAATCAAAGCAACGAGGAACCGAGGGAGAGTATTTATGGGGCGGTACTGAGAAAAAGGATAGGAATTAATGCCAAGAAAAGTCGGTTTTTACTTCTCGCCAATCGCTCTTCCCTAACGGATTCCGAGTTAGGTCAACTTCAAGAAATATTAAATCAGTCAGTTTCTTTGAGAATAGCTTATGAACTGAAAGAGGAATTTCGGGAAATTTATGAAAGTAGTTCAACGGTAAAAGCCGGACGGAATCGTCTGAAAAAATGGCTGGCTCAAGCTCAGGTGTTTTTCCCAAAAGCCGCCCAAACGATCCGTAACCATCTAGAGGGTATCTGTAACTATTTTATCAGCCGTACCACCAGTGGTGTAATGGAATGAATTAACAATAAAGCTAAATTAATTATGCGTCAAGGTTATGGATTTACCAACTTTGATAATTTTCGGATTCGCTTGCTTTCTAGTTTCTCTGATTAGCTCAATAGCTCATAATAAGTAGGATATATAAACCGAGATTTATCAATCTATTCAGTAGTTTTTCAATTGTCAAGTCATCGACAACAGATTCCAGATGAGAAAATGACCGCTTCGGGGATTTACTCTTTTCGGGAAAAGAGGACTCTAACCTTGCCGCTTGCATGATTTGGGTGATTTTTCAAGAGGTAAGAGGCGGCAAGGCAAGAGTCCTAAAGTAAAGAAATAGCCGATTACAGCGCTTTTCACGTTTATGGAATACAAAATTGTATCGGCTTGCTTTTCAGCGCAATGATCGTCTGTAGTCTATTAACTTGAAAACTGCTGTAATATAAGTAAATATTATCACACTAAGTACGGGAGAGCCTATCGTAAGCATTGGGGTAGCCCATTGGTGAGACAGGTGTATTTGTTCGCGATGAGCTAACGCGAACATTGTCCGCAGCCCCCCTCAACTTTTTTCTTCATCTTGTCCCGCCTTAGGTTGGTAGCCGTAAAACCCGCCCCTACACAAAACCTTGCCATCGAGGGAAACAAAGCGTCAAAACTCTTTCTATTTAATTCGCTCATAATAACCCAGGTAAATCAGTTCCAGCTTTCCCCCATACTCCTGAATCAGGGCGAGTTGGCGTCGATACAATCCGCGAAAGGTGTTAGCAAATATTAGAGTCGCGATCGCGACACTCAACCCGGCGACGGTGGAAATTAAGGCTTCACTGATCCCACCTGTCACACCCACCGTGGTTTGACCACCAATATCCCCAATCCGTAAGGCGGCAAAGGCGTCAATTAATCCTAAAATTGTACCTAAAAGTCCCAGCAGAGGTGAGACACTGATGACTGTCTCAAATACGGTGTTGAACCGCTTGAGAATGGGTAACTCCGCTTGCACCGCACTTTCGAGGGCGAGTCGAAATTGTTCGGGAGTGGGACGTTTGAGTTCCAACGCCGCTAGAAAAATTCGGGCGATCGGTAGATCACTGTTTTGTTCTAACTTAAGAAAAGCTTCGGGGGGATTTTGTTGGTAGAGGTGTAGCACTTCTCGGATCAGACGATTCTGGCGCTGAGTGACTCGCCGCCAAAAATTGATCCGTTCTAAAATTAACGCGATCGCTAAGATAGAAAGCACTAATAGGGGCAACATAACGACCCCACCCAAGGAAAAGAAGGCGTTCAATGACATGCAGTTGCTCAATTAGTGATGAGGGAAGAGGAAAAGAGGGCAAATTTTTCCTTGTTGCCTTGTCTCCTCCGCACCCTACACCCTACACCCTACACCCTACACCCCCTTAATGGTTACGGAGTATTAGGAATACGATCAATTTGGGCGTAACCACTGAATATCAGTCGTTGTCCTTGGGTTTCCAGGCGATTGATTCGCATCGTAACGCCATCAAGATTGAAGCGATCCAGATCCACCATGTTATTCAAAATCTTATCTAGGGCATCCGTCAAGGCTTCAGAGGTGTCTCGCAATTCCTCTGGAATCGTATCCGGTTCAAATTTAGAATCTTTGAAGAGAATCCGCCGCCGCCGTTCCACAGCCAGAGTTGAAGTCATGTTAATTGGGACTAACTCCTGATCAGGAAGGTTGACTTTGGCAAAAAGCTGAATCCGGTTATTGGGAAGCAGCTTGAGTTGCACGTCGGTGAAGGAAATTGGTTTACCCCCAGTGATATCCTCCAATTCGGGAATGGAAATATTTTCTAAACGCTTTCGCACCAGTTCGGCTTTAAACGACTGGTTGATATCGGGTTCTGTCAACACGACTTGAGCGATCGCTTGGGTGGGTTGCTTCAGGTGAATCTGACCCTTGAGGACAGAACTGAAGTCCAAGGACACAGCGTCTGTTTCAAAGGACATCTCCTCAGTCCGAAACTGTCTACGGATCACCAAGCCTCGCCCCTGCATCTTAAAACTGTCAATGCTACCCTGCAACAGTTTACTGGAGGGATTGCAGCGCACCGAAACCTCGACAGACTCACTGCGAGTAAAGAGGTGGCGAATCGTATTGCTGGCGACGGTATTGAGCATCCGTTCGCCCCAATCTGTACCAGACGGGTTGGTAAAACCGGCAAAGCCACCGAGCATAGTAGTCCTGTTATCCACGCGAGTTGTCTCTTTACATTTGTAACAAAATGTGAAGCCTTCAGCAATCTCACGATAGGGATATTGATGGATGTCCTGAATTAGTAACTAGCATAGACCTAGGGTTGACTTGGGATCTAGCTATGGGAATAGAATTTCTGAAGTGAATGATTAGTTTTGGTAAAGGTGAGGGAAGGGAACAGGGAACACCTCGACTTCGCTCGGTGTGTCACAGGGAACGGTTTTCGTAACTTCAACCCCTAAACTCTACCATGGAATCTTATCAATTATTTCAAAGCTTAGTCCAGGACAGTCAAAGGATTAGGAGGGGAATATGTCCATCCGGGTGTTTGTTTACGGGACTCTCAAACCTGGGGAAGTCAATTATCAACGTTACTGTGAAGGAAAAGTGATAGCTGCCCAACCTGCGATCGCGTTGGGTCAACTGTTTAATTTGCCCATCGGCTATCCAGCGATGATCCCAGGGAATAATCAGGTGCGGGGATTTTTACTGACGTTCGCTGAGCCAACCCTTTTAACTGTCTTGGATAAGCTAGAAGACTACAATCCGCAGCGAAACCCAGAGGACAATGAATATTATCGGCAACAAGTGACTATTTATGATCTGGCGAACCAATCGTTAGGACAGGCTTGGATTTACCTGATGCAACCTGAGCGAGTGCAGCGTTTAGGGGGTACACTCATTTCTTCCGGTTGGTGGAGTCCGATGAAGTCTGAATTATGAATACCCCATCAAGGAAATGGGGTATAAGGGGGAGATATTTTTCTGTTTTCTTGCCAGCGACAGGATAGTTAAGGGTTGAAGATGGCAGAATCAATAAAATTTTCCGGCGAGGCACTTTTCGCCTTGGGGATTTGGATAACTGGACGGTTCACAGCAATCATCAGAGGCTCCGCCGCCTCTTCTGTTACAGGAGTTTGAGCCAACCGTGGCATAAACTGACTACCAGGGAGTATCCCAGAAAAGGCACTGACAAACATCGCCGCGATCGCAGCGCCACCCCAAACCATGGTGTTCCGTATGCGGCGGCGATCAATGCGGGTAAACACCTGATTTGCCGTCTCTTGAGTGGTTACCTGAGTGGCAGGTACGGGGAGCTGATGCAACCCTTGGCGTAGCTTCATCAGTCGAGCATACAAGCGCTGGCTATTGGCATCATTTGCTAACCAATCTTGCACTTGATAGCGCTCGGCTGCTGTCACCTCACCATCGATGTAGGCACTGATGAGTTCAAAGCGATCGCGCTGTAGACTATCCATGTCTCTGGCAGCTTTTTGCCCGGAACAGTTATGAGCATCAAAATTAGAGTTCATTTTAGATCACCACCGAGTCTTCACTAGCGCTCAATTATGGATCGTTATCGTTGTTTGTGACATCATCCCACACTGACTCTATTCGAGAGAGCGTATGGGCTTCCTTGGTCGTAATCTTATCAATTACGCTGTTGGCGTTTTATAGTGAGGAGATGCCCAGCCCCACTGTTAAACTGTATTGGCTGATCAGGTTTGACTTTTACCGTTAACGTGCCAGCTTTTGCAGCTTGGCAAATAATAGTTGAAAGTTGACCTTAGTCAGTGTAACGCAAGACTTGGGTGAACTATTACACCCTTCATCCCGTTGCCCTCAAGCGTTTGGGATTACTTCACCCAAGACGTTATATATCCCATGATAGAATGAATTTTGGTGTAGGGAAATAATTTCTCCCAACTCATCCGGAGACCATTAAACATCTAGATAGGGTTGCAGTTGAGATTGTAGTCTTGAGCGGGCTCTAGCGATACGCGACTTGACGGTTCCCAGGGATACGCCTGTAATTTCGGCAATCTCTTCATAAGCCATCCCTTCAATTTCTCGCAAGACAATAGTCGTGCGGAATGCTTCTGGCAAGTCTTTAATGGCTTCTCGTAGCTGGGCGTAAAATTCCCGCGTTGCCATATTGTCTTCCGGACTTGGACCATCAGCAGCAATTTCCCAATCCATCTCACCATCATCCATCCGACGCGGTGCATCCAGTGACAATGGCGGAGCTACCCGCTTGCGTTTACGCAGCTCATCATAGAAAAGATTGGTCGTGATACGACTCAACCAACCCTTAAATTTGACGGGTTCCTTGAGGCGCTTAATATTCCGGTAAACTCTAATCCAAACTTCTTGCGCCAAGTCGGGTCTGTCCTGCCAATCTGGAGCCAGATGGTATAAAACCTTCTCCACATGGGACTGATATCGGCGTAGCAGTTCAGCAAAAGCAGCCCGGTCAGGAGTAATACCGTCCTGACAGCGCAAAATTAAATCGTAGTTCGAGAGTTTTTCAGGTTGCACCGTCACATTATTGGGTGTGACCTCAACCGGGGACCAGGATAGAGAAATCGATTGGCTCATGGATGGTAATGGGTGCTAGAACATCCTTACTTTTCACAGACGCCTGACTTCACGTAGAGTTCCCGCTTAGATTAGCAAAGGCTTGGTTGGGGTGAATAAACTAAATTTCAATTATCTCTATTCAAACGTACCAAGTACATCCTCCAAACGGGTAATGTTTCCCGTCAAGTTCCAATATGGCATCTGGAAAAGCCTATCATCATTCTTCTAGAGGAAAGACCTTCTATCCGGAAAAAAGGGTGGGACGGCTGCCAATGTCATATATAAAGTGGTTTTGATAAGTTAGAGTTGCCTCGGTTGTGATAGCCTCCTAAGTTATTATGGGTGGAACCTTCTCACTAAAAACTAGCTTGATGCTGCTTTGCTTTGGAGCAGCAGGATTATTATTGTCAGTGGCGTGGCAACAACGTCAATCAATACCACTCCCCTCTGAAATTGCCCAATCGGTTCAGAGGACATTTCATGGAACGGAGGATGAGAACGACTTGGATTCACCTCAGCCACTGGGGAAGTACAGTGAATGGATAAGAGAGCGAATGGCACTTGATTGGAGATGGGGTTTAGATTCCCCTGTTCCCCTAGCCGGATTAATTCTACCTCATCCAGGTGCTTCTGAGCGAAACGCGATCGCCCAAGTATCATCGCTAACTCCCCATATCAATCAGGCAATAGTCGCTTTGGATGTGCGATTAGTTGTGGATTTGAGCGATGCCAAGGTGTATAGTTACTGGGGAGAGCAAGAACTCGCTAGCTATCCAGTTGCTGTGGGTCAACCCGGTTGGGAAACGCCGACAGGTCGCTTCAAGGTTCTCCGTAAACAGCGTAACCCCATCTGGCGACAACCGATTACGGGTGACTTAATCCCGACTGGACCCGATAACCCCTTAGGCGATCGCTGGATCGGATTTTGGTCTGACGAACACCATCAGATAGGCTTTCATGGCACTAATGATGAAGATCTAGTGGGTAAGCCGATTTCTCACGGCTGCTTACGGATGCGAAATGCCGATATTCAGGCGTTGTATGAACAGATTCAAGTCGGAACGCCTATCTTGGTAAGGAAGTGATTCGTCATTCGTCATTCGTCATTCGTCCTTTGTTGATTAGGAAATCGCTTCCCCATCTCCCCCTGCTCCCCCTGCTCCCCCTGCTCCCCCTGCTCCCCCTGCGTCTTTATTGACTTTTGAGATCAGATTTAGGTTCAAAGTTAGGCGCGTAATCTTGGAGTAAGGAACTCACCTGCTGGAACAAATCTTTGCCGCTACCTCTACGAAGAGCTTGGCGTTCAGAGCCAAAATCGGGTCGATGCTGATTTTGCATGATCGCCGTATCCACTTGCTGAGTAATCAACTCTTGTAGTTCTTCTTTGGCTCGTTGACGTTGGTATTTTGCCCCTTCTTCTGTCGTAGCATACAGAGGGGGAAGTCGATTCAGAGCATAGGCAGCAATATCGCCCACATCCAAAACCTGATCGCTGGTTGCTTCAATTTCAGCCACTTGCGCGATCGCTTCGGTGAGTACCAACTCCTCCATCACATTAATAAACTGCTTGCGCGGAACGGCGACGACTTCACCCGTCAACAGCGCTCCCATCAGGCGATCCAACGCCATATATTCTTCGATCGAAAGCTCTGATGCTGTATCACAAATACGTCCAACCTCAGTTTCCATGACTGGGGTTAAGTAACCATCTTGCAGAGCTTGTTCTACGATTTTTTCAATACTCATGGTAGTTGGATTGTGTTGCCCATTTGCCGCTCAGATCAGGGGAGACTTACCAGAGTTTACCTTAAACAAAACCCATAAGTGCATAAGATGCAGGAAAACTTCAGAAAAACTTAAACCCTGTATTATTCAATACCGTCAAATCTCCAGGGAACTGGGTCTACAGCAATGCCGTGAACATACAGTCCCCAGTGCAAATGCGGTCCGGTAGAAGCCCCCGTTGATCCCACTGTACCAATTCGTTGACCGGCTTGGACAAAATCTCCTTCTTGAACGTCGATTTGATTTAGGTGCAGCATAATACTCAAAACCCCTTGACCATGGTCAATTCCGACTGTATTGCCATGAACATTAAACCCCTCTGATTCTCGTCCCACTAACGCCACTCGTCCGGCAGCGGGGGCGACGACAGGTGAACCTGTTCCAGCGGCGTAATCAACGCCTCGATGATAATAATTCTCGGCGAATACTCCGTTATAATAACGGCGCACGCCAAACACCGTAGACACTCGACCTACATTAGGTCTGACCAAGGGGCCATTCCAGAACTTTTGCGGCGTCACCAATGTTTTAAACTCAGCCACCCGATTGAGTTCCAGTTCTGTAGCGGATCGGTTGGCGCTACCCGATAGTCGGATACGCTGGGTGGGAAAGGAGCGATTTTTCAGGAATACAGCCAGGTTCCTCACCTCACCATCCCCAGTGACTTGAAATTCTAAACGTCCGGATTTATCCAGAGGAGTGGTTGGGAGTAAGGCGCGATAGCGATTAGCGGTGACAGGAAAGGCGGGATAGATTTTTTGCCCGATGGACACGCTTGGCGGTTGAGTCGTGGTTTCTGTGTCAATCATCACAGATAGTGTATCCCCTAACTGAGGGCTTTCTGGAGTCACCCGCACTTGCAGCGCGATCGCGGTTTGACTCTTGAGTGCCAAAACTGTTGCTAGACCTACAGTTAACGCTGTGGTCAACCGTCCTTTGATCCCCAATGGTTTGGCACGGAAACGTCGCGGAGTGACCGAAAGGGATTGACTGGGGAATCCTGAACTCTGGGTGTTGAGTCTGGCTTTTTTAATGTCTTCAGAGTGTTTTGACAAGGCGCTCATCAGAATTGGTAAACAATCAACTTGATAGTCCTAGAGCATAGACTAACACTTTCCCTTGAAATTGAGCCTTCAAGACAAGGCAGAAGGTTCCAAGCCGATCCTTGAATTCCCAGGATCATTTCAGTATCCCTCTAACAACCGTTGCACCAAAATCACGATATTTGGAAATGCCAGTGGACGAATTTCTCCCGTCGTCAGCGTTAATTCTAAGCGATAGTTCCCCTCCAGAGGTTCACGGAATACCTTGATCTACCGACACCCGACACCCGACACCCTTGCTCAACCGAGCTTTTCGCTCTAAGTTGAGGCGGATGTGGGCAATGCCCACCCTACGGTATATCAAGAGACATGTAATGTTGCAGGAGTTAACAAATTGTTGGAAATCTTAAGGAAATTTGTATCCTATAAAGATATAGCACTTTAATTTTGATAACGCATCGGTGCAAGAAGACTTCCGACTGATTATCGACTTCGTATCTGTTCTGGCGTCAGCAGCGGCTGGCGGACTCTTGGCATCCTTATGCCGTCAACCCCCACTCTTGGGCTATATCGTCGGGGGTATGATTGTGGGTCCGGCGGGTTTGGGTCTAATTAAAGAGGTAATCCAAATTGAAACCCTGGCTCAGTTTGGTGTGGCATTTTTGCTCTTTGCCCTCGGCGTGGAATTTTCCCTGGCGGAACTGAAAAAAGTGCAAAAGATTGCCCTCGGCGGTGGTGGACTCCAAGTGGTACTGACTATTTTAGTTACCACATTAGTCTCTTTGGGCATGGGTTGGGTCACGTCTCCCGCCCAAGGTGTGTTTCTCGGGGCAACTTTGTCGTTGTCATCTACGGCGGTGGTTCTTAAATGCCTAATGGAACGCAACGAAACCGAAACCCCCCATGGGCAAGTCATGCTAGGGATTTTGGTGGTGCAAGATTTGGCATTGGGGTTAATGTTAGCAGTACTCCCGGCTTTAGACCAACCCACTGAAGTGATTGGTATAGCCGTAGGACTTGCCCTATTGAAAATTGGTCTATTTGCAGCTGGTGCTATCGCTGTGGGGATATGGTTGATTCCTTCGTTATTACGATTCTTTGCCCGTACCGAAAGCCGAGAGTTATTTTTACTCGGGGTTGTGGGTTTATGTCTAGGAATTGCCCTGCTGACGGAACAGTTAGGACTCTCTATCGAGATGGGGGCGTTTGTGGCGGGGTTAATGATTTCCGAGGTGGAATATGCCGATCAAACCCTGACTTATGTGGAGCCCTTGCGGGATGTCTTTGCTGCCCTCTTTTTTGCGGCGATTGGGATGCTAATTGATCCGATTTTTCTGTGGACTAACCTGGAATTAATTTTGGGATTGGTTTTGCTGGTTTCGGTAGGCAAAGCTTTAATTATAACACCAATTGTCAAACTATTTGGCTATCCCTTAAGAACAGCAATTCTGGCAGGTCTGGGGTTAGCTCAAATTGGGGAATTCTCGTTTGTGTTAGCCAGTGAAGGGCAGACGCTGGGATTGGTGTCTCGCCCTGTCTATTTGTTGATTTTAGGCACAACAGCAGTGACCTTAATAGTGACACCGTTTCTGTTACGATTAACCCCCCTGGCATTGAACTGGTTAGAGAATTTTCCGCCCTTACAACGGTATTTTGAACCGATGGAAACACCGAAAGCCGTATCCCTTAATAGCCAACAGCTAAACGATCATGTGGTGATTTGTGGATATGGAAGCAGTGGTAGCAATTTAGTGCGACTGATGCGAGAGCATAATTATCCGATTGTGGTGGTTGAGCAGTCAGAACAGGTGATTGGGCAATTACGCGACGCGGGAATTCCCTATGTTTACGGCAATGCGGCGAGTTTACACGTTTTGGACAAAGCCGGGGTAGAACGGGCAAAATCCATGGTGATTGTCTTAGCGGATGCCATGAGTAGTCGGTTATGTTTAAAGCGATCGCTAGAATTAAACCCCAATTTAGATATCGTCGTGCGGGCGAATAAGGATCGGGAGATCGAATTGCTGTACCAATTGGGGGCGCGAGAAGTGGTACAACCGGAGTTTGAGGCATCTTTGGAGTTAGCCACACATTTGATGTCAGGAATTGGTGTACCCAATTGGATGATTCAGCAGGAAATGGAAAAAATTCGCAGTTCCCATTATCTGGATTTGCGCCCCGAACAACCTCAGTCTCAAATTGCCCGCGATTTACGGACGGCGGCTGAGATGATGAATAGTAAGTGGTATGATTTGCCAGAGAATTCTCCACTGACGGGTATGACGTTAGAACAAGCCGATATTCGCCGCTTAACCGGGGTTAGCTTGGTGGCGATTCGTCGGGCTGAGGGTGAGGAAATCGATTATCCTGATGCTGGGGTGAGTTTGGAGGAAGGTGATCACCTTTTAGCGGTGGGTGAACCCGATGAACTGTCTGCGTTTAAGAAATTGGCAGAGGGGGAAATGGAAAATCCCGCCACCAGTACTCCCTGTCAGTGGGTGTTAGTTCCCGAAGACAGTCCCGCCCATGGGCAAATCCTGTCCCAACTCCATTGGCGACGCCAATATGGGATTCAGGTGCAGGCAATTCGCCGAGAAGGAAAGTTTATCCCCTTTCCCGATGGCAATGCCGAAATCCGACAGCAAGATCACCTGCTATTGTGTGGCGGAAGTTATCCCCTAAATCAATTACAACAGTGGTTAATGCCCCTGCCTGATCGGGATATCACCGTGTAGAGTGACATACTCCTACACCAACTAAACTCAGTATGGTGTAGGCTTCCAAGACAATCCAGCTATTGCTTAGGAGACTCTTGGCTTTATTAACGACACGGGATGCCCCTCCGCGCCGGAACAATACAAAGATGTGTTCATACCTCTGTACTGCTGGAATTTTACCCGTCCACAGATGCGACTATAAGTAGTCTGTTTCTGGACGGAACCCCATATTCCAGGTTGTCAAGGTTCAATGCACAGGTAAGCGGTTAGCTTTTAGTTTTGTTTAACCTGTACGCTAAAATGGTAGCACATTGAAAGCACACTGACAACGATGAAACAGGTAACAACACGAGTATCAGATAGAGAATATGAACACCTCGTCAAATTTTGTCTAATGACAGAGAGAACCCAATCCGATGTTATTCGTGAGTTGATACGGAAGTTGTCAATCTCAGGGGTATTGAACCCCATCGATTGACCACCTATCCATCTCACGCCAATTCGAGTACAAATATGGCGTGAGGCTTCCGGCGTTAAGCTAAACTTATAGAAACTTATAGGTTCAGTCTTTCAAACTGGATTGACCCGTATTGGCTGCACGGCACAGCTCACTACTCCCTCGGCGGTGAACGCCTCTGGAAGATACTTGCGGATAATTTGGATACTTCCATTGATGTCCGCATTAATCACACGTCCACTCCCGGACTTAAACAAACCTCTTTTAACCCGCTTCCCAGCATATTTTGATTGCTTGCAAGGTGACTCTAGGTCAATAGCTGATGTTTTTGACGTGTAACTTTCCTCGATTATGACTACCTTGATACCTGCCAGTTCGCACTACCCACTCTGACTGAATTAACTCAACTTCGGGTGCTTCATAGACAATCTCCAAAATATAGCAGTTACAGCTAGGAACAATCCGCGCCTCGGCAATATTCTCTACCTTAGTCGGGACACTGATGTTACTCATTGATAAGTGGCAACGTCCCTGTTTTAGGTCTGCCTTGTATATGGACTCGTGATGGTAAATGACGATGTGAGAGACCTTTAACCTTGTCCTTATATCTAGGAAGGCGGGGTTCACTCTTGTATTTTTCTGGGTGCTTTGACCAGTCTTTCTTCGCCTCCACAAAAGAAAACCAAGTCTCCACCAGCTTTTTTATGATTTGTTTCGAGACTTTGGTCGGCATTGCCCGATAAGACTCACTGTCTTTGACTAAATGGTAGAGAGTTGGTAGCGTATACCGATTCCCCGTCTCAAAGAAGTGTTGACGGCACAAATAGTTAGAGAAGTTGTACAGATTCTTTGACTTAAATGCCAATTTATCTGCCTCCTGCCAATTGGCATGATTTCGGTTGATGATGTGTCTTTCTACCAAT
>NZ_JAVJTO010000026.1:0-68874 GCF_040220235.1 Coleofasciculus sp. B1-GNL1-01 | reverse complement strand
ATTAGACAATTTTATCATCTTTGCAGCTCTTTTAAAATAGTTAAGTGGCTATTTAAGTTTTTTGCTGATGGTCAAATATTCGAGTTCCCAAAAATTTTTCAGTACGGAATTTTGCCACAATCTATTTAGGATTGCTATAGTATGCCAGTTTTTTAACTGTCTATGCTACCGTGGGGAGTTGAACCGTTGCAAATCCAAGCCATTCAGGATTCTGTAACCAAAGCAACGCAGTGGAGATGGTGACAAACGAAAAACTGGGCTATTGCATCTCCTATCGAGGAAAGACGTTATCAAAGATGAATGATGAAGTCTCTCACAGCTACCTCGGTGTTCCCTGTTTCCCTAATCGCCTATGAGTTCCTCCGTAGAGAATCAGCAAACCCAACAAACCCAATCGCCACCCCTGACACCTGCAATGATTCAACGGGTGAAAGAAGGATTAAGTGCAGCCCGCGATCGCAGAGTGCGTGATGCTGTCGAAAATGCTAGAAATAATCTGAATGCGATCGCAAATGGGGAGTCAGATCAGCGAGTCAGGGGAAGGGTAAGGCGTTTCATTCTGCGATCGTTCATTCATCTGCTGTTCCCGGTGCGAATCGAAAACCCGGAATATATCCCCACTCAACCTGCATTACTCACCGCCAACCATCTCAATCACATTGATCCATTACTGATTCTCGCCGAAGTCCCCGGACATCCCTACTACTACACCCCGGCTGATGCTCGTACTCTCTATAATCATTGGTGGAAACGCTGGATTTTGGGTTGGGCGGGGGGTGTCATTCCCCTAGAACGGCGCTGGAAAGAAGAAAAAGCGGTTATTGAAGCCGCCCAAGCAGGGCGCGAGGATTTAGCTGACTTAGCCGCCGCCATTGAAGAGGATGTACCCAGCAACGCCGGATTGGGTACAATGCGACAGATAGAACGGGTGGTGCAGGCAATTTTTGCCCGTGGGGATGGCGTTTTAATCTTTCCAGAGGGGAGACTGGGTGAGGTTGAAGGTGAATTACAATTACCCTTAGCGCGAGGTGGGATTATGTATGCGTTGCGGGCGGGCGTCCCCATTGTACCCGTAGCCTTGATCGGCACTCATGACCTTTATTTTCGCAAGCGATTAACCCTGCGATTTGGCGAACCCTTGCACTTTCCTCAATCCCAACGCCCCAAACCGAAGGAAGTCCAAAAGGCGATGGAAACGTTAGAAGAGGCGCTGATTAAACTCTTACCCAATAATTATCAAGAACCCAACCAACCTAAACCCCTGCGTCATTGGCTCAATTGCCTATTGTTATAGGGTTTCACTATTACCGTTTGAAATGGTGCGTTACGCTTTGCTAACGCACCCTACACCCGCTAAACCTACCTCGACAGACAGCAAGCCGTCTTCAACAAAGGACGTAGCTTGCTTCTCAAGGGAAGCGAGTATGACAAATGACTAAGGACAAATGACAAATGACTAACACTGATTTAGCCTTCACACCCGCCATAGACCAAGCGCAATTAATTCGCCAAGGTCAAGTATCTCCCTTAGAATTAGTCGAACTGTATTTAGCCCGCATTCAACAGTTTAATCCTCAATTGGGTAGTTATTTTAGTGTCGCCACTGATCTGGCGCTAGCGGATGCTAAAGCCAAGACTGAACAGTTGACGCAGATAAGAGATAGTGCTGAACTGCCCCCTTTTTTTGGCGTACCCATTGCTATAAAAGACCTCACCGCTGTCCAGAATTTACCCTGTAGCTACGGCACACCCATTCTCAAAGATAAAATAGCGCCCTACGATGATGGCGTCGTCGCCCGAATTAAACAAGCTGGATTCGTCATTTTAGGCAAAACCGCTACCTCAGAAGTCGGTTCTCTACCCTATACCGAACCCCCAGGATTTCCTCCCGCCCGTAATCCCTGGAATTTAGAATACACCCCAGGCGGATCAAGTGGGGGGTCTGCTGCGGCTGTCGCTGCTGGATTATGCCCGATCGCCCAGGGGTCTGATGGGGGCGGTTCAGTGCGTGGACCTGCCTCCTGCTGCGGCGTGGTGGGGATTAAACCTGCACGGGGTCGAGTCTCGTTTGCCCCGGTAGGCGATCGCCAAAATGGAATTGCCGCTAATGGTTCTTTAGCCCGCACGGTTGCGGATGCGGCGGCGTTGCTGGATGTGATGTCTGGCTATATTCCCGGTGATCCCTATTGGTTACCGGAACCAGAGGTATCGTTTCTGGAAGCCACTCGTCAACCGCTGGGTCAATTGCGAATTGCTTTTTCTACAGCGATACCCCCTCTAGGGGATGCGGCAGAGGTTTGTCAGCAGGCGGTGCATGAAACGGCGCGACGCTTGGAAGAGATGGGACATCAGGTGGAACCGGGTTGTCCTGATTTTAGTGCTTTAATTGAACCTTTTCAAAAGGTGTGGCAAGCCGGGGTAACGGCGACAGGAATTCCTGTGGCGGCGTTGAGTCCGATGAACCAGTGGATTGCCGCCCAATCCGGTTCGGCTGGGGAGTATTTGCAAGCTGTTGCCCAAATGCAGATTATATCGCGACAGATTGTCGGGTTTTTTGAGAATTTTCAGGTGCTGGTGCTTCCGGTTTATATGCACCCAACGATTCGGGTAGGGGAATGGGCGGATTTGAGTCCAGAGGAAACGTTGCAAAATATTATTCGTTGGGTTGCACCTTGTCCTCCATTTAATGCCAGTGGACTACCCGCGATCGCACTTCCGACGGGATTTGATTCAAGGGGTTTACCTGTGGGAGTTCAGCTTGTGGGACGCCCTGCGGCTGAAGCCACGCTGATTGCCTTGGCTACTCGGTTAGAAGCAACAAATCCGGGGATTCACCAGCGTCCAGCGTTGGTGGTGTAATGAATTATAAAGCTTGAAATGCCCATACTATCGTTGGTTATTCCAATTTCCCATGTAGGGGCGGGTTTAGGGACAAAATTAATGAAGTCACCAATCACCTTTCTACAAAACCCGCCCTGCCTCACCCTATCACTAGGCAATGGGCAATAGGCAATGGGCAATAGTGAAGAAAAGCACTGACTAATTAATGGATTGAGCGATTTGAATTTTTCTTCTTTTGTCCTAACGTGTGTGCGTAGTGCTATATGCGATCGCGGTTGGGAATCTGCTGATTTTTGTTGTTCGGTTTGGGATTAATTGATTGTCTGGCGGTGGAGGAATGGGCGGGTGCAAGTTGTTGATTTTGAGTTGTTAATTTATCGGTAAGGAGGGCGGGTTTTGTTGTTCCGTTATCGGTGAGGAGGGCGAGTTTTGTTGTTCCGTTATCGGTGGGGAGGGCGGGTTTTGTTGTTCCGTTATTGGTGAGATAGGGCGGGTTTTGTTGTTCCGTTATTGGTGAATATCTGAATTTATTCCCTAAACCCGCCCCTACAATTGTCCCTAAACCCGCCCCTACAATTGTCCCTAAACCCGCCCCTACAATTGTCCCTAAACCCGCCCCTACAGATTACCTAAAAAGAAAACAGCACTGTACTAAGTTTTGTAAACAAACCTCAAACCCTTACAAATGACAAATGACAAATGACGAATGACTATCTTCACCGTTCACGTTAATTATGTCCACCTACTTATAATCGCTTTCTGCCTTCTATCTGCCATACCCACGGAATAATTGCCCCAGCAATCACGCCTATTCCCACACTAAACGCTAAAACAACTCCCACAGGGAGTTTAATGGATTCAACATTGAGAAATCTAAGAGAGACAAGTGTGGCATTTTGTACCGATAGGATGGCAATTGCCGCAATCCAAGCAGCAACAATCACAGATGTGAGTAGATTAGTTAAGGCTTTCATCTCACGCTCAAGTCTTCAGGGCAGTGGATGCAGTATAGTGTATATGAGTGCAGTTTGACGATATCCAGTATGCTGAGTGGCGATCGCATCTGGGCAAAGTTATTAAGCTAGACCAGGATAGCATTCGGTTTTACTGCCTCTGGGGGTGTTGTCAATGGAAGGTTGAGCGCATCGGTGGTGAAGTTATTCGGGATGATTCGATTTTTTGGGCTTAAATCCGAGAAGGGGTAGGTGTTTTCAAAGGCTGTGGTGATTTTGCGGCTGTATCCCTTATTGGTTCTGGCTTTGAGTACACTAGCAGAAAAATGAGGGTCTCGGAAATCGTGAAACGCTTACTGGTACTGGATTCTGGATGTTTTTTTTAGATGCTTCTTGTCTGCCGAAGTCTGAAATGGTATATTAAAGAGAGTCTCTCGGAACTGAACCTTGAAAACTATATACAGCAAGCGTTTCAGAGGTCGGCAGTCGAAATCCTCTATAATCCCTATCAGGGATTGAAACCTCGGCGATTCCCTGATAATCCTAATCAGTTGGGTCGAAATCCTCTATAATCCCTATCAGGGATTGAAACCTGACTAATATATATCAGGTATTGCCGTTCATGGCGAAGTCGAAATCCTCTATAATCCCTATCAGGGATTGAAACATGGCATCCGCCGAAGAAACTGGCGATGGTCTGGTCGAAATCCTCTATAATCCCTATCAGGGATTGAAACAACTTAATTTCAGATTCTTGCTTTACATTTCAGTGTTGAAATCTTCTGTAATCCAGTCCGCGCAGGCGGACTTTGTTTGTGTAGCAGCGATTTCAATCGCCTCCTCTTGCTGTGTAGAGACGTTGCATGCAACGTCTCTACAACCCTGATTCAGCAAGCCTTAGCTACACCGTTGCTGGTTCCATCTGCTGAATCATCTGCTTCATCGCCTCAGCAATTTGATTTTGCTTTTCAGGAGAATCCGCTTCCATATACACCCGCATCAGCGGTTCTGTACCGGAGGGACGTAGTAACACCCAACTTCCTTCGGATAAATAGAGTTTAATCCCGTCTTTGCGCCCCACTTCTTTAACCTTAATTCCAGCCACTTCTTTAGGGGGATTTTTGGTACAAGTGTCTAGAACAGCAGCTTTGTGATCCTCGTTCAAATGCAAGTCTAGACGCTGGTTGTAAACCGGACCATCCGCTTCTTTAATCGCTTCTTCGACTAACTGACTTAGGGGTTTACCTTCATAGGCAATGGCTTCAGCCACCAGCATATTGGCTAAAATACCATCTTTTTCAGGAATATGCCCAATAATGCTCAATCCCCCGGATTCTTCACCGCCAATCAGCACCTCGGTTTCCCGCATTTTCTGACCAATGTATTTGAAACCGACGGCTGTCTCGTAAGTTTCTAGACCATGTTTTACGGCAAAGTTATCCAATAGGTGAGTTGTGGCAACGGTACGGACGATCGCACCTTTTTTACCTTTGTTTTTAATCAGGTGACGTGCCAGTAACAATAGCACAGTATTGGGGGTTAGTACATTACCCTGTTCATCTACGATACCAAAGCGATCGCTATCTCCATCAGTGGCTAGACCTAAATCCGCATTATCTCGCGTCACGGCTTCTCTTAACCCTACCAGATACTCGCCTTTGGGTTCGGGCATTCCGCCACCAAATAAGACATCACGGGTGGTGTTAAAAGCTTCAGTCTGACAGCCGCAGTTTTCTAGGACATCATCCAGATAACCGCGAGAGGTGGAATAGAGGGCATCGTATTTTACGTTGAGTTGCGCCCGCCGAATCCGCTCTACGTCTAGTAGCGTGTAAATAAACTGTAAATAATCCGGTTTCGGATCAAAGGTAGAAATTTTATCACCCGACTTACCACTAGGCAGTGAATCATCTGCCCCAGCAATATTGGAAACAATCGTATCCGTAATTTCCGGGGTAGCAGGACCTGCATAATCCGGAATATATTTAATCCCGCAATAGGCAGCGGGATTGTGGGATGCTGTAAACATCAGCGCTCCGGCTGAGTTGAGTTGACGTGCTTGATAGGCAATCACTGGCGTCGGACAATCCCGGTTGACAATTTTCACCGTCCAGCCCAAGTCTGCCAAAACCTCAGCAGCAGTGCGGGCAAACTCATCAGCCAGAAAGCGGGTATCGTAAGCTACCAAGACGGTGCGGTCTTTGCCGTAGGCTGTATCCAGATAATTCGCGATCGCACGAGTTACCTTACAGACATTGGCGAAGGTAAAATCATCAGCGATGATTCCCCGCCAGCCATCGGTACCGAATTTTATTTTTTTAGCGCTATTTGTTGCACTCATTTGGGCTACTTTGCTCTTGATTTTCCTCAATTATAGGGGGACGAGTCTTGTCATTTGTAATTTGTCTGAGTGTACCAATGTGTGCCTGAATACAATTTGCTGAAAATAGGATTGGCTTCCCCATTAATCCAGCGTGAGAACCTCTTCTCCAATCGTGGGATGGATACAAATCGTCGCATCTAGCTCTTGCTTGTTGATACCCTGGCGAATCGCCACGGCGAGAGTTTGCATAATATCCGCCGCATGTTCACCCACCATCTGAGCGCCCACGATGCGTTGGTTTTCTCCCTCAGCGATTAATTTAATCATCGCTTTTTCGTCTTGTTCACTCAGGCTGTAAAGCATCGGTTTAAATTCAGTGCGGTAGCAGCGCACGGAGTCACCAAATTTTTGAAGCGCCTTGCTTTGTGTCATTCCCACAGTCGCCGCTTCTGGGCGGGTAAACACCGCAGAGGGAACATCGTCGTAATTTACAGACTGGGGCTGGTTGCCAATCGCCGTATCTACAACAGCTTGACCTTCAGCGATGGCGACGGGGGTTAGGGGGATACGATTGGTGCAATCGCCAATGGCAAAAATAGTATCCTGCGTCGTGCGGCTGTACTCATCCACCTCAATGACGCCTTTTTCACTGACGTTAACCTCCGTGTTTTCCAAACCCAAATTTTTCGTATTGGGGGCGCGACTGGTGGCAATTAAGACGGTATCGGCGTTCAGGGTTTCCTGATAGTCCCCAGATAAGCTGAGTTGGATTCCATCGCTTCCTTGGCTAATTTCTTTGGCTGTCGTTTGAGTCAGAATCCGAATTCCCCGTTGACTTAAGCCCTTTTGCACAGACATACGGATATCGTGATCAAAGCCGGGTAAGATTGACTCTTCGACCTCCATCAGCGTGACCTCAGATCCCAGGGCATCCATCATACTGGCAAATTCTACACCAATATAGCCGCCGCCAATAATTGCCAGTCGCTTGGGCAAGTCTTGCAGGTGAAACATTTCGCGGGAGGTAATCCCATGCTCTTTGCCAGGGATGTTTGGGACAATGGGATGTCCACCCACAGCAATAATAATTTTATTGGCAGTAATTTGGCGATCGCTTACAGTTATCGTATGAGCATCCACAAATTTGGCTTGACCGCGAATCAGGTCGATTCCCGCTTCTTCCAGAGTTTGCCGATAGGATTGATTCAGTTTATCGATATGGTGGTGGACTTTGCTGAGAAATTGTGACCAATTGATCTGCCGTTGACATTCACTCCAGCCATAGCTGGTGGCGAGTTGATCTTGCAAAGCAAAATCAGCCGCATAAACCATTAATTTTTTGGGAATGCAGCCGCGATTGACACAAGTACCACCCAGGGATTCTTTTTCCACCACAGCAACACTGATATCGTAAGCGGCGGCTCGTTTCGCCGCCGCTAGACCGCCAGATCCTGCGCCAATGATTAGGAGTTCGTAATTATAAGACATATTGTTGTTTGAGTATCTGTACCTGATTTGAAGGTTGCATAGGTGAAGTAAGTCTTGCACCATTCAACAGGCAGATTTTTGGGCAATTATAGTCGATTGTAGGGGCGGGTTTAGAAACTAATGTAGGGGCGGGTTTAGGCGCTAAATTAAGATAGCCACCAATAAATGAACCACAAAACCCGCCCTAGTCCAGTCGATTGTAGGGGCGGGTTTAGGCGCTAAATTAAGATAGCCATCAGTAAATGAACCACAAAACCCGCCCTGGCTCACCGATATAGTGATATCAACACAACCCACCTTTATTTATGCCTTCCTCGTTCTCTGGCGCTGCTTCCTTTGATCAAGGCTAAAGCCCTTACTACGAACTACGAACTACGAACTAACGTCATCAACCTTTAGGCAGAGGATAGTCTAGGTCATAACACCTAAGGTAAAGCTGTAATGAAAATTTTTGGCTTGCACATCACCAATTGCCACAATGAGCCAGACTAAATCCCCCGACAAAACTCAAGACCATTCCACCCATACTAAGGAAGAGGCAACTACCTCTCATGTTTCCCCCTGGTTAGTGCGCCTAGTCTATCCCCTAGGGCGTCACCTAGTTTTGCCTTTTTACTTTGGCAAGATTGAGGTCAAGGGACGGGAGAATTTACCCAAGGATAGTCCAGTTATCTTTGCACCCACCCATCGGTCTCGCTGGGATGCGCTGATGTTAGCTTATGCCGCTGGTCGAGATATTACCGGACGGGATTTGCAGTTTATGGTGTCGGTTGATGAAATGAAAGGCGTGCAAGGGTGGTTTATTCGTCGTTTAGGCGGATTTCCCGTTGATCCTAAACATCCGGGAATTTCCAGTCTGCGTCACGGAATTGAGTTATTGGAGAAGGGAAAAGTTCTGGTTATTTTCCCTGAAGGCAATATTTTTCGGACGGAAGAAATCCAACCCTTAGAACCAGGATTGGCTCGGATTGCGCTCCATGCAGAAACGGATCAACCGGGTTTAGGAATTAAAATTGTGCCGATTCGGATTCATTACAGTCAACCTGTACCGCACCAGGGATGCGATGTTGATATTCATATTGGTTCGCCTTTATCGGTGGCAGATTACTGTCATAAACCTGTTAAAGGATGTGCTGAAGAGATTAGGGATGATTTGCGACAGGCGCTTCAGGATATTGGAGATTGATGATTTCGTGATTGGAGATTGGCATCGATTGTAGGGGCGGGTTTAGAAACTAATGTAGGGGCGGGTTTAGGAACTAACGTCAGCTATTTACCAATAAATGCACAACAAAACCCGCCTGACCTCACCTCAGATCTCCTCTCCCAATCTCCTCCCATAGAACAAAAAGCGAAGCAACATCTGGTCTCCCTTTTTCAGCAGGGCTAATTCCGCCGTGATGAGAGAAAATTAGGGCGACCAGAATTTAGCGTAAACTAATGGATCTTGAGCAAACAGAGGCTTCCCCGGATCAGTCGCCCGATAAAAATGGCGTATGAATTCGATGGTCATCGTTTTTAGCCCCAGTCAAGTCAGGTTAGCAAGGGTGGTCAATGATAGTATAAGAGGTTGGGCGCGATCGCTTTTGTGTTGGAACATAAAGCCGTAACAGTAGCGATGAATTTTCGTTGTTGTTACAAATCTTTACTTAAAAACTCAGGGTTTATCGTCTATTTTTACAGACAAAATCTAAGATTTTGATTAAAATCTTGGTGTGGCTTAAGAATATTTTTAGAATTTGGTAAATTTATGATACTTACAGAAAAAATACAACGACGGGACGTTAACCGCAGCTCATCTCATTTAGCCCTAGTGTTTGCCCAAACCATGCAAACTGGACAAATTACCTTCTCGCAGTGGTATGACTTAATGACGGCACCGTTAGAAGATACATTGAGTCCTGAGGCTGAAGATGCAATTACCCGTTTAATTTATGGAGTACGTCACGGCTTGATTAAGGTTATTTAGGGCTTGCTGCATGAGTGTAGATGGTATCGAGCCGTCGAACGCTTCGCTCAGTAACACGATCGGTAACACGATCTGTGTGTCACAGGGAACCGGTAACAGTCAACAGTTTCACTCCCCGTCAAAACGGCAAATCCTCCTCCTCTGGCTCAGTAATCGAGAGTCGCCAAGTCGTTTTATTCTCTTCTTCTACAGGCAATTCTTCCATTACCTCCCCTAACTTTTGTTGTAGAGATTTCGTCAATTGTACTGATATATCTAACTCAATCCCTAGCTTTTTTGTCACGTCTGCTAATTGATGAAACGCAACTTTTTTACTGGTGCGATTTTGACTGGATAAGCGAAATCCATTGACTTTTTTGACGTTTTGCGATTGCATCGCCGCTTTTAGCCGTTCCTTAATTTGCTGAATTTCCGTATCCAGTTGCTTCCAGCGATGCTCGATTTGCCGATATCGTAGGGTTAGGGCTTCAATATCCTCAGTGGCGGGGTCAGGTTGAGCGAGGTCTAATAAATGACGGTGAAGGTGAGCCACATAGACAACATCCTTAGCCGCGTAATCCAGTTGGCGGGGGGAGAGAGGGCGTTTCCTCCAGTCGCCTGTTTGTTCGGTTTTATCAACCTGGAGACATATCCCAAAATATTCAGTTAAGGTTTTCAGTTGATAATTGGAGACCGGGAGGCGATAGTAGGGAATGGTTTTTGCCAGTTCCAGGGTACAGGTGACATTTTTTGCCTTACGTTTACCCAAAAATTTCCGGTCATAGCTGGCGTTGTGAAAAACTTTCTCAATCGCCGGATTGTACATTACTTTAGCAATAAACTCATCAGCGAGTTCCGGCTGGTATAACACATCGAGAATCGAGACAGACTCAGCCGTGAGGTCTTTCCCATCCGCCAAGACTTGAATTAACGATAGTTGCGGCGTATCGGTTTTATAGTCAGCGACTTCCGTATCTAACCATAGGATAGAGGCTTGAGTGTAGCTTGCGATCGCGCGTTCAATATCTTGGGCTTGCGTAAGGTATGGCATGAGTCAATTGAGCAGGTAAAGTATTTTCCGACTTGATGTAATATAGCCAAACAAGAGTGGAATTTGTTGATCTTATGTCTCGTTATTACACCGTTTGAGAACCTGCTGTGTCTTATCCTACACGCTAAGCGGATGAAAGTGGGAGGAGTCTGAACAAAGGGAAGCCGAGTGAATAATCTCGGAAAGATGCTGAGGCTTGTTTCCTTAAGCTGTCATGCATTTAAATGGGGTATTAGTAGCGAGCAAGATGCAAAGCCTGCGGCATGGCTTCGCTAAACGCACTACAAGAATTTCACCATTATTGACATTAAGGTTTAAATGGCGAACAGCTTATTCTTTATCTTATGAAATTTATCGGAATTGATCTCGGTTGGACGTCGGGCGCGAGTGGTTTATGTTGCCTCAATTGGTCAGATGGACAGCTTCAGCTATTAGAATTAAACCGCAAACAAACTACCGCTGATATCCTGAATTGGATTGATGATTGGACAGCCGCCACTGAACCCGCCATCATCGCTGTAGACGCCCCCACGCTGATTCCCAATGTTACGGGAATGCGCCTCCCGGATAAACTCAGCCATCGGTATTTTCACCATTACCACGCGGGTTGTTATCCCGCCAATCGCCAACGCCCTTTTGCTCAACGTACAATAGAGTTTGGTTTGAGTCTGGAAGCACGAGGGTTTATTCACGCCCCCCAGATAACGCCAAAAACCCTGGGACGCTATCAAATCGAGGTTTTTCCCCATCCCGCCATCGTGCATTTGTTTGGATTAAATCGGATTCTGAAATATAAAAAAGGAAAACTGGCAGAGCGTCAAGGGGAATTATTAAAACTTTATTATTTAATTCGGGAGGTATTGCCGAGTTTAGAACCAAAATTTGATGGGATTGATGGTTTAAATGGTAATTTTTCGGAACGATTTACGGGGGCGACGCTGAAGGAACTAGAAGATAAACTGGATAGTTTAATCTGTGCCTATATTGCGGCTTACTGGTGGTATTGGGGAATTGAGCGAAATTGGGTATTGGGTGAGGTTAGCACGGGTTATATTATTGTCCCTGCACCTGTCGTGTCAACTTAAGCCACAACCCCCTCTCCCCCAACTCACAAGGGTAGGTTTTTTAAGATTGGGGTTTAGGTAAGACAAGGAAGAGTTTTAACGAAAAATAGGGCGTTTCGGCTTTTTACAGTTAGTTTGACCGAACCGAATTCTGTACAGTTTTTCCCCCTTGTCTTCTTTCCTTCCTTGTCGTCCTTGTCTTGTCTCCACCCTTAAATAAAAAACCTACACCCGTCACCCCTTCAGGTATAAGAGGCTGGGCGCGACATTTTTTATTAGGGGTGATTTGCCGGACACAGGATATTCAAGGGCGCACGTCGATATGAAAGGGCGCACGTCGATATGAAAGGGCGCACGTCGGTGCGCCCCTACATCAATTCCTTAATCCCCAATCGCCAATTTTTCCCCCCGAATCGAATAATCCAACAACTCCATCGGATGCATCAAGGATATCTCTTTCTCCTGCAAGTTTAAATGCTTCTTAATTTGCAGAGAACACCCCGGATTCGATGACGCAATTAACTCCGCCCCCGTATTCAACAAATTCTCAACCTTTTGCTGTCCCAACTCATCCGCTATTTCCGGTTGCAGCATATTATAAACCCCCGCACTCCCACAACACAGGGCTGCATCGATGGGTTCGCGTAATGTTACTCCCGGAATCTTTCGTAATAGTTGACGCGGTTGTACGGAAATCTTTTGTCCATGTAACAGATGACAAGCATCTTGATACACCATGGTCAAAGGTTTATCGGTTAATGGTGACAACTCCGCCGTCAATCCTACCTCAGCCAAAAACTGCTGCACGTCTCTCACCTTTGCCGCAAAGTCTTGCGCCTTCTGGCGATACACTGGATCATCGTCTAAAATATGCCCATATTCCTTTAACGTATGACCACAGCCTGCGGCATTAATAATCACATAATCAACATCCGTTCCCTCAAAACTATCAATCATCTGTCGCGCCAAGGCTTGGGCTTGTTCTGTTTGTCCCTGATGTTCGGGTAATGCAGCACAACACCCTTGACTTTTGGGAATCACCACTTCACAGCCATTCGCCGTTAATACTCGCACTGTGGCTTCATTAACGGGGGAGAAAAATAGCCGCTGTACACATCCCAAAATCACACCCACTCGATACCGCTTTTCCCCTTGCGCCGGAATCACATCGGGGAAGTTATCCTGAAAGGACTGTAAGGTAATTTGCGGTAAAATTGAATCCATTGCCGCTAAACGGGGGACTATTTGCTTTAATAATCCTGTAGACCGAACCAGCTTTTGTAATCCTAATTTTTGATACAGATAAAGTGGCGCAAGAAAGGGGCGCAGGCGTCCCGGATAAGGAAACAAATTAAATATTAACGCCCTAACAATTCGATCCGCTAAACTCCGAGGCTGATTTCGTTCAACCTGATGACGTGTGGCTGAAATTAACTTGTCATACTGTACGCCAGAAGGACAGGTGGTCACACAAGCCAAACAGCCTAAACAGGAATCAAAATGTTGTGTTGTCGCCTCAGCTAATGGGGCTTCACCTTTGTTAATCGCATCCATCAAGTAAATCCGTCCCCTAGGCGAATCCATTTCCTTGCCAATCACTCGGTAACTGGGACAGGTGGCGAGGCAAAATCCGCAGTGAACACAAGTATCGATTAAGTCTTGTTTGGGAGGATTTTTGGCATCAAAGCCAGGGGATTGAGAATCCTTTTGTTCCGTTTCTAAGGGGGCTGTTGCTGCGCTTTCTTTGACTGAATCGGGTGTGGGAAATTTAAAATCCGTTTGCATATTGCTTTATTTGAGGTAGATGTGCAGAAATAAATAAATTGTGAGACTTTAGGGGTTTAGTCGGGGCGGGTTTAATCACATTCAGGAGCAAAATAAAAGATAATAGTAAAACCCGCCCCTACATTCGTAAAAACCAGGTTCCATTGAGAGTTGTGAAGGGTCAAATCTGCTTCTGTGACTTCTGTCTTCAAATATCTCCGACAAATCGATTAGGACTTAAAAGGCTTTTCGGATCAAACTTCTGTTTAATTTGACGCATAATATCTAAAGCGTTACCCCTGTATCCCCAAACATCAAGCTGCTGCTTTACACTAATTGGAGCCTCTAGTACCGTTAAAAAGCCACTGTGGGATTGGCAATGCTCTCGCATCTTTAAAATCGTTTCAGGTTTCACTGTTTCGGGTTCAAACCGCATTTTTCCTAAGCCACTTCCTGCATGAATTAACCCTAATCCCGTTCCAGAGGTGAGAGTATCCAGTACAGTT
Organism: Coleofasciculus sp. B1-GNL1-01; assembly: GCF_040220235.1. Taxonomy (NCBI): domain Bacteria; kingdom Bacillati; phylum Cyanobacteriota; class Cyanophyceae; order Coleofasciculales; family Coleofasciculaceae; genus Coleofasciculus; species Coleofasciculus sp. B1-GNL1-01. The sequence continues at coordinate 54,936 of NZ_JAVJTO010000026.1, read as the reverse complement.
AACGTCATAACTGCCGCTGTTGGTACTACTCCTATTTTGCAAGTAATCGAGGTAGATTGGGGCATTCCCCAGATTTGTTCTGGTAATGATTGCCATAGACTCGCTGCATCGTTATTTTGATAAAGTGTGGCTTGTAGTCCCAACTGTTGCCCCACCTCTAGTAAACGGGACGACTGCTCCTGTACACTTTTGGTGACGCTTTGGAAGCGTACAATTAAGCCCATCCCTTGACCGATATCTAATTGTTTAACTAATCCAGACGAGAGTAAATCTACGGCTGTAGGGGTTAGGGCGGAAGCGAGTAAAGTTTTAGTTGTTGATGCGATCGCGTCAGCGTCTCCGGTGAGTACCACTGTCCCCGAGGCTTCCTGTACGGGATACAAGCGAAACGTCACCTCAGTCAAAATTCCCAGGGTGCCATACGCCCCCGTCAACAGTTTCATCAAGTCATAACCTGCCACATTTTTCACCACTCGTCCCCCAGCTTTGGCAAGTTGTCCATCACTGCGGACAAAGGAAACCCCCAATAGCATATCCCGCACCCCACCATAGCGTTGTCGCCATGAGCCACTATCCGCCGTCGAAATAATTCCACCCAGGGTGGCGGCTTCTGGGTAGGCGGGTTCGAGAGGCAAAAATTGATTCGTTTTCAGCAGTATTGGCTGTAAATCTGCCAATTTCACACCCGCTTGCGCTGTTACCGTCAAGTCACCCACCGCATGATCAATCACCTGATTCAGGTTTTGGGTACTAATCACCAAATCCACGGGTTTACCGACACCCGCCCAGGCTAATTTACTCCCATTTCCGCCGGGGAGAACTTGCCAGTTATGGGTATTGGCAGACTCCATTACTTGACAAAGCTGTTTAACTGTGGTAGGGCAAACCAATGTACTGGTAATCGTTTCCACGCCATACGCCTTCTGGAGTCGCTCTCGCCATAGCGGAGGTAAAGTATCCCCTTGGTAGATGTTAGAGTCACCTACAATCGGGGTTAGAGTTTGTGCGATCGCATTCATTGGATCGTCCTTCGTCCTTCGTCATTCGTCATTCGTCATTCGTCCTTGGTTATTTGCTAAGCTGTTATGCATTTGAATTGGGTATTAGTAGCGAGCAAGATGCTCGCACTACAAGGATTGCGCCATTCATTATTGACATTACGGTTTAAATGCCGAACAGCTTACCCCATCTCCCCCATTTTCCCCAGCTCCTCAATAACGAGGTCGTACCTGATAATGGCGATAATACCGATAATCCCGCAAAATCTGGTCATGATCGAAACATAGATTCGTGGGAATCTCCCACAGATTAAAAATCTGCAAATTCTTAGCATCATCAGCGGCTTGGGGTTCGCCTGTCCCCGTGGCGAGAAATACAATACTCAGGGTATGCTTACGCGGATCGCGGTCAGGTGCCGAATAGACGTGAAACTGCTCAATTAACTCCACCTGTAAGCCAATTTCTTCCTTCGCTTCGCGAACCGCTGCGGTTTCCACCGATTCCCCGTAATCGACAAAGCCGCCAGGAATTGCCCAGCCTAGGGGGGGATTTTTGCGTTCGATCAGAATAATCGGTCGCGAGGGTCGATCCATGAGTTCGACAATAATATCGACGGTGGGAACGGGATTTCGGTAAGTCACAAGCTAAGTTCAGGTAACGGGTAGCGATCACGATGGGTGTATTGTTTTCAGAATACCTCTGGTGACAGATTTAAATCTACCCCGATCGCTCTTTTTTAACGCCTCCCTAGCGTGCTAATGTCGATAGGACTTGCTTTGCTGTACTATGGTCTATTTCTATGCAGATTCCTAGATCGAGTGGTGTTTTGCTGCATCCCACTTGCTTCCCCAGTCCCTATGGATTCGGGGACTTAGGCTCACCAGCGTATCAATTTATTGATTTTTTGGCGGCTAGCGATCAGCGATTTTGGCAGATCTTGCCCGTCGGACCCACGGGGTTTGGTAACTCGCCGTATATGTCTTACTCCGCCATGGCTGGAAACCCGATGTTGATTAGCCCAGAACAACTACAAATGAAAGGGCTACTCACGGATGAAGATCTCGCTCATTTACCTGAGTTTCCCCCGGATTCTATCGATTTTGACCGAGCCGTTCCCATGAAAAAATCGCTTCTGGTCAAAGCTTGCGATCGCTTTCAGCGGGAAGCGTCCCCGGAACAAGAAGAGGAATTCGAGCAATTTTGTCAGCGTCACGCCTATTGGCTGGATGATTATGCCTTATTTATGGCACTCCACAACACCTTTGATGATGTGAGTTGGCATTTGTGGGAGCCAAACATTGCCAAAGCCGAACCCAAAGCGGTGAAAGAATGGCGAGAACGGTTAAGCGATCGCATCTATTACCAAAAGTATCTCCAGTTTGAGTTTTTCCGCCAGTGGTCATGGTTGAAGCAGTATGCCAATGACCATAATATCCAGATTATTGGTGATATCCCGATTTATGTCGCCCATAATAGCGCTGATGTCTGGTCAAACCGAGACCTGTTTGCCGTTGATGAGGAAACAGGCGAACCTTCGCTGATGGCGGGTGTTCCCCCAGACTATTTCAGTGAAACCGGTCAATTGTGGGGAAACCCGATTTACGACTGGGAACGCATGGAACATAATAACTATCACTGGTGGATCATGCGCCTGAAGATGATGTTCGAGTACGTCGATGTGCTGCGAATCGATCATTTTCGCGGCTTTGAGGCGTATTGGGAGGTTGACCAAGGTGAAGACACTGCTATGAATGGGCGCTGGGTCAAAGGACCAGGAGCTAAATTTTTCAAAGTCCTCAAGCAGGAATTAGAAGGACTCCCGATTATCGCTGAGGATTTAGGTGTAATTACCCCAGAAGTCGAGGCATTGCGGGATCAATTTGGGTTTCCGGGGATGAAGATTTTGCATTTTGCCTTTGGTGGCGGTCCAGATAATCCCTATTTACCCTTTAACATAGAGCGCAACTGTCTGATTTATACCGGGACTCACGACAATAACACGACAATCGGCTGGTTTAACCAGATCCCCGACTATGAACGAGAAAATGCGATTCGTTACTTAGGAGGGTTAAGTGATGAAGGCATCAATTGGGATTTAATCCGGTTAGCCTACAGCAGCGTCGCTAATCTTGCCATGATTCCCTTCCAAGATTTCTTGGATTTGGGTGCAGACGCCCAAATGAACCGTCCCAGTACATCTGAGGGAAACTGGAAATGGCGTTATCGAGCAGAGAGCTTAACGGATCAATTGCGCGATCGCATCAAAACCCTAATTTATACTTATGGTCGGACACCGCATGATTCTTGAGGGTTATACCTGTTGAGCAAACAGACGATCAAGACCGAGGATTAGCCGCAAAGGTCATTTCCTCAACCGCACCGGGGGCGCCCATTTGTTTAGCACTTTGGTCATTAAACTCGACCAGGACGCCTCCGGCATTACCTGCCCGGACAATCAGTTGTTGATCCGCCACCCAAGTCCGCTGGGTGCCTTCGGGCAAGACGCCTTCAAATTCGGTTTTACCATCCACAACGACTCGAATCCAAGACTGAGCCTTCAGGGTAACACCCACCTGCACGGGTTTACCATCTTGGCTGGCGTGACTAATTTCCGCCGATTGGTTCATATCAAGGGACTGTTTCGGTGGTCTGGGTTCGGGCTTTTTTGGTGTCGGAAACTGCTGGGCAGAGGGGGTATTGTCAACTTCAATTACTTGCACTGCCGAGCGACTCAGAATGTGAGATAAACCACTGACCGAACCAATCACCAACATAATATAGAGCAGGTAGAGATGAAGCGGTCGCAATTGAGCAGCGGGTAAATGCCGCCAACGAGGTCTGATCAACTGGATACTCGCTCCCACGGGAAAAGAATCGGCAAGTTCTGCACCGTTGAGTCCCAGTGCTTCGGCAAATCGCTGGATAAAGCCGCGAATGTATACAGGCTCTGGCAACTGGTCGATTTTTCCGTCTTCAATCGCCTGTAAAAGCCGTGCCTGAATTCGGGTTTGAGCCGCAACTTCCTCTAAGGTAATCGACTGTTCGAGGCGAAACTGACGTAGGCGAGCGCCTATTTCTTCGAGCTTCTCAACTTGTTCCTGCTGCAAATGACTCGTATTCTCCTTCATACACGGTACTCCTTGATATCTGCTGGCACGTTTTCGTAAGGGTTAGTGAACTCGGTTGTGGAGGAAGCGGATTTCAAATTCTTCAAGATAACGGTAGTGACCACTGAGCAGTATCGGTTCACCTGGTCGTTGTAATTGAATCGGACCAATTGCCGTGCGGTGCAGATGGATTACTGGATAGCCTAGCAGGTCAGCAACTCGACGAATTTGGCGGTTTCTCCCTTCTGTCAAGACAATTTCTAAAAGTGTTTTATCGGGTTGCTGCTTGAGGACTCGAACTTGAGCAGGTAAAGTGGTTCTACCCGACAAGTCCACACCCTGACGCCAAGCCGAGAGAATTGATTCAGAAGGACGACCCTTGACCCAAACCCGATACGTCTTGGGAACGTGATGGCGAGGATGGGTAAGTTTATAGGTCAGTGTTCCGTCATTTGTCAGAATTAACGCTCCTGTAGATTCCATGTCCAACCGTCCCACCGGATGGATACCCTGACCTTGTCTAATCGTGCTTGGCAGTAAATCAAGAACTGTACGACGCTCCTCAAGAATGGTATTACACACCCGATAATTCCGACAAGTAGAGACTACACCCACGGGTTTATTGAGCAACAGATAAATTGCCTGAGGACGATTACTGGGTTTGAGCCGTTGGCCATTAACTTCAATCAAATCCGTTTCCGGATTCGCTTTTTGCCCTAGCTGCACCACAGTGCCATTTAGCCGAACTTGTCCGGCTACGATCATTTTCTCAGCTTGACGCCGTGAGGCGATACCCCACTGTGAAATAATTTTTTGTACTCTTTCCTCCATGGCTTGACTACCTGTGTAAGCTAGTTCGTCTCGACCCAGATCGTGCTGGTTCCAAGTTGATCTCCATCCTTATAGTATCCAGCAGGAGTTTGGTTAAACCTCTCCGGCTTTTTAAGGTAGCTGGAGAGAATCAGTCCACTTCTAGCCCTGACCAGAATAGACCATGTACAAATATTACAAGAATGCGGAGAATTGCAAGCGTTTGGTTTTTTGACCTGCTCATTGCCTTGCTCGGAGACTATCCCCGTTGTGTCAGAATACAGGATTGACCCGAAATTGTGGCAATGGGCGTTAATAAATCAAAAGCTGGGACAGACAAAGGCAGCCGGATGATTAGCACAGTGGTATCCCCCGCCGTGCAATTATGGCTGCGATCGCAAGTGGATGCCGTAGAAACACTACAGTTTAAGCTGATGGGTCGCGATCGGCAAATTCTGCGAGGACACATTCCTACGGTGTCGATTGCGGCTTGTCGGGCTATCTATCAAGGACTGCACCTGTCGCAAATCCAGCTAGATGGTACAAATATTCGCTTCAATCTCACTCAGGTGTTTAAAGGCAAACCCTTACAACTCCTAGAACCTGTCCCAGTTACGGGTCAACTCATCCTGCGAGAGAGCGACCTGCAAGCCTCTCTGGGCGCTCCTTTATTATCAAATGCTTTAACGGATTTACTGAATACATTTATTAAATCTTATAATCGACCGGATCAGTATCCACCCCTAGGTGAGTCTAAAATGAACTGGCAGCAGATTACTATTGATGGGGAGCGACTAACTCTCAAAGGAACACTGATCCACCATCCGACGAGAGAAACCTCCATTGTGGTTGATGCGGGCATTCAACTGGCAACACCTCAACAACTGCAACTCCACCCCCTCCAGATTCACATTAACGCTCAACAGCCCCCGATCACGTTAGAACATTTCACGATTGATTTAGGCTCAGAGGTTGATCTCGAAGAACTCACTCTAACCCCAGGACAATTAATTTGTCGCGGCTGTATTAGAGTTATACCCTGATGGGTGTTGGGGAAGATGGGGAAGCTGGGGGAGATGGGGGAGCAAATGACGAATGACAAATGACGAATGACGAATGACGAATGACGAATGACGAATGACGAATGACGAATGACGCCGTTAACTTTAATTTTCCCACCTAATTGGATTTCATCCTTCAGAGTGTTGGGAGCAACTAGAAACGTGTTTTACTCTCAGAGAAGCTGTAGGACTGTTAAACTTGACGGGAATTGCCGTACAGGTAAACCGATCCCAAATGTCAGGATTTAGTCACCCGTACAGCAGTTGGGTAATGGTTGGGAGATTAAGTTACTGTGAAAGTTGATACTAAACCGTCCATTCAATTGGTGGAAGATGCCACGCAAGAACTAGTAGATTGGGCAGCTACCATTGAGCATTCAGACGCCACCTATTTTGAAAAAGCTCAAGCCATAGCCGGACGCTTGGGGGCGCATTACCGTGCTGATGGGTTAACCGAAATTGGCTTCTGGACACCTCGGTTGTTGGCGCAGGTGATGCGGAAGATGGAAATCTATCTGGAAGTCTTAACCCCCCTTGAGCCGATTGATTGTCGGGCGGTTGAGCAAACCGTCTCCTTTCGTCGCGATCGCTTATTCTTAAAACAAGAAGGGGAATACCATTGGGGTGTCATCGCTGGGATGCGCCCCGGGAACCGTGAGCAGATGGGATCGTTCTACTGGCTGCGCTTTGTCGATCAGCAAGGGAACCTACAAGCGATTCGGGATACGATTCCCTATTCCATGCCTTATGGGGTGTTTGGACCGGCGGAACTGTATGATATGGCAAGCTTACAGAAACAACGAGCCGATCTGGACTATTTCAAAACCACCAGTGTCCGATCCGATCCCCTAACGCTTCCGCGTGTGCCAGCCCCCCGGAACATTTTACAGCTTCATATTGGCACCGCCTCTCAAGAGGGAACGGTTGAGGGATTAACCCGTATTTATCGCCAAATTGCCAGTAAATTAGCTGGAAATCTCCCCTTAACCCCAGCCGAAGAAAACTATGTGGGGTACGACTCGGTTCAGCTATTACCCATAGAACCCACGATTGAGTACCGAGACGAATACAGTCCAGAAAGTGAATTTTTTGTCTGTACGGCTGAAGAGGGAGATGATCTGCAAATTAAACTGACTAAACCCCATACCCAGGATTGGGGTTATGACGTGCCAATTTTGGGATCGAGTGCTACAAATGCAGCGCTTTTGGGTAGCTTGCGTCCTGATGAATTGGTAGACTTTATCGCTACCCTGCATAATTTTCCCACCGGTCCAATTCAAATTATCTATGACCTGGTGTATGGTCATGCAGATAACCAATCGGAGTTACTCCTGCATCGCCAGTTCCTCAAAGGTCCGAATATGTACGGTCAAGACTTGAACCATCAGTTACCGACGGTACGGGCGATGTTTTTGGAAATGCAGCGGCGTAAAATTAACACGGGCGCTGATGGGGTGCGTATTGATGGGGGTCAAGATTTCCGCTTCTTTAATCCTCTGTCTGGACTGGTGGAATATGATGATGCCTATCTACTGGCGATGAGTGATGTGGTTCAGGATATTGAAGGGCATCAACGACTCTTATTCACCATTTTTGAAGATGGTCGTCCGTGGCCCGCAGAAGGGTGGGAAGAGATCTCGACGTACCGAGAATTAATTAACCTGAAACCGGAATCGTTCCAATGGGGACCCTTGATTTTTGCCCATAACACCCCAGCCTTGGAAAAGTTTTGGGATCGCAAATGGCGACGGGTTTGTGAGGTAATCTTTGAAGGAGATCATTGGATCACGGGTTGTGGTAATCATGATACCGTGCGCCGAGGTAATCAAATTCCGCTAGATGCCCAGATTAATTGGAATTTAGGCAGTACGCTGCCAGAGGTGTTAAATAATGCTTATGATAACCCGGCGGTGACGCTGTGGGTGTATGGGTTCAGTCCCGGATTGCCCATGGACTTTATCAATGCGACAATGCACGCCCCGTGGATGTTTTTCCGCAATACCGATGAACGCTATGGGGTCAAGGTGGTTTCTGAGGAAATTGGCTTCTTGGATTGGCAAGTGACGCCCGAACTCTATGACGCACCGGAAAGTTTCAGTCGGTTGAAGTCCTTGGGATTTAGTCAGCTAGAGGAATTGCGGGAGTTTGGCAGGGCGCTGCAAGTTGCCATGACTGAAAAGGACTACAATCTCGCCGAAGTGGTCCAGGCTTGCCAGTTCTGTTTGGGAGACAATACGGATCAGTGTGATATTGAACAGCTGAAAAAGTTGAATAAGCCAGAAATGGTGAGTTTCTTGAAAGGGTTGACTATTGAAAAGCTCAAGTCATTCGCGTTGATGTTCATGGAAGACTGTTATGAGCTGTGTAATGTCTCTCACTATGAGGACAAGCTTGATGCAGCGAGAACAGAGTATAACCTTAGCTTGCGTCGTTTCCGCCATGCTCATCCCTGGTTAGGTCACAATTTAGCTGGAATTGATCGATTCAATAAAATCAGTGATGAGGAACGGACGGTATATTACGGGGTTCGCAGTAATCCTGATGATCATGATCAACAAATCGCCATAGTCGCACACATGGGAGGAGAACCAATGACAGTTACCGTGGGAGACTGGCTGCAATTGGACATGAACGAATGGCAAGTCGCGATCGCGTCTCCGGGTTTAGATAGTGGCGATCGCTTGGCAGATTTACGCTGCTTTGAGTTAGCCGATTCTCAAGCGGTGCTGTTAAAGCGAGTGAGTAAGCCCGAATAGTCTAGGGTTTTGGACATACAGCAGATTTGGTGGTTGATGAGGTACAGTCTCTAAGCAAGATCCCCGACTTCTTGGAGAAGTCGGGGATCTGTCTGTATACCGTTATATTTTATTGCAAATTGTAAAATGACCATGATATACTCTATGGAAATCATAAGTTTCCTTGTGGGTATTCACTAACAATAGATGAGGACTTATGCATCAACCTGGCTTCGGGTGGGGATAGGGTATGTCCCTACAGATGCTAGTACATCAGTAATTTTTGACTTATAAGTTATTCCTCTGGGTAACAGTAATTTGTTAATCGAGAAAACTATTTCATGCAAATAACCAATCAAATTCACGTTCGTAACCTCAAAGGAGATATTTTTGGCGGGTTGACGGCGGCTGTTGTTGCCTTACCCATGGCACTAGCCTTTGGAATCGCTTCAGGTGCTGGTGCGGCGGCGGGGTTGTGGGGGGCAATATTAGTTGGATTTTTTGCCGCTTTATTTGGCGGTACACCGAGCCTTATCTCTGAACCAACCGGTCCAATGACGGTTATTTTAACCGCTGTAATTGCTGGACTTCAAGCGAATAATCCGGACAATTATCTCGCCCTGGCATTTACTGTGGTGATGATGGCAGGAGTCTTTCAAATTATCTTTGGGGTATTACGATTGGGGCGATATATTACCATGTTGCCCTATAACGTCATTTCCGGATTTATGACCGGAATTGGCGTGATTCTTATTTTTCTGCAACTGGCTCCTTTCTTGGGACAAGAAACTCCGTCTGGGGGTGTCTTTGGTGTAATCCAAAATCTGCCTACTTTAATCACGAATATCGATCCTTGGGAAACGATTTTAGGAGCCATCACTTTAGCGATTCTGTTCTTGTACCCGTCCCAATTTAAAAAAGTGATGCCGCCTCAATTGGTGGCTTTAGTGATTGGGACAGCCATTTCGCTGATTTTCTTTAGTGGTGTTGAGATTCGCACAATTGGCACGATTGGAGAAATTACACCGGGTTTACCTGAGCTACAAATGCCTGCTTTTACACCCGGAAATGCGCGGTTAATGTTCGTTAATGCAATTGTGTTGGCGACAGTAGGTTCTATCGATTGCCTGTTAACCTGTCTCGTGTCCGAAAGTCTAACTCGACAAGAGTGCAAGTCCAACAAAGAGTTAGTTGGTCAAGGTGTTGCTAATTTAATTACGGGTCTATGTGGTGGGATCGCCGGGTCTGGAGCAACAACAGCGACGGTGGTGAATATCCAAGCAGGTGGACGCACGGCGTTATCGGGTATTTGTCGGGCTTTAGTGCTGTTTATCGTGGTGTTGTGGGCGGCTCCTTTAACCTCTGCTATTCCCCTGGCTGTCTTAGCTGGAATTGTTTTAAAAGTTGGGATGAATATCATTGATTGGGGCTTTCTCAAGCGGGTTCACAAAATCTCTTGGAAAGCAGCGGGGATTGTCTATGGTGTGGTACTGCTAACGGTGTTTGTGGATTTAATGATCGCTGTAGCCGTTGGCGTATTTATCGCGAATATATTAACCATCGAAAACCTATCAAAACTACAATCAAATGCAGTTAAAGCGATTACTGATGCGGATGATCAGATTGTTCTCACTGACGAAGAAAAGTACATTTTAGATGTGGCGAATGGGCGAGTTTTACTGTTCCATCTGAGTGGACCGATGATTTTTGGTGTAGCCAAAGCCATTTCCAGAGAACACAACGCTATTGCCAATTATGATGTTTTGATTGTCGATTTAGGTGAAGTTCCTATCCTGGGTGTAACGTCATCCTTGGCGATCGAAAATGCGATTCAAGAGGCGATCGATGAAGGACGAGAGGTGATTGTTGTTGGCGCAACCGGGAAGATAAAAAGTCGGTTAGAAAAATTGGGGATTGCTGGTTTAATTCCCGGACATCACTGGATGGGCGATCGCTTGACAGCACTGCAAGAGGGTTTAGCGATCGTTCGTGAAAAACAAGGCTTCAGCTATGAGGAAAAGGGAGACCAGTTCACCCGTTCCCAGGCTTAAGAGTTTGTAGTTTGCGCTTTAGCGCTTTAAGCTGAAGCGCTGACTAATCAACAAAATTTCTTATAGCATTACGGGGATAACATGGTCAATGTGGCGCTTGTACTGTCCCATCAATGGACAACGGGTGTACTCTTGTATCTCTATTAGCCGTCATGCAGGAAGGACTGGGTTCAAGCTCAACACGGTTTGATGCGATTGTATACATAGTATACACTTAGATTAAACTGGTCAATAAACAAGGCAATGTATGTCTCAAACTGAAGTTGTCACCGTCCGATTAACACCAGAGGTTAAGGCAAAACTCAATGCCCTAGCTTTGAGTACAAAACGCAGCAAATCCTGGCTGGCGGCGGAGGCAATTGCTTTATATGTGGAGCAGCAAAGCTGGCAAATTCAGATGATTGAAGAAGCTGTTACCCTTGCTGATAGTCCACAAGCTAAGTGGGTTGAGGGTGATGATGTGGAAGCTTGGCTTTCTTCCTGGGGAATGGAGGATGAAAAACCCGCCCCATGCAGTTAGTTTTTCTTTCCCTTGCTGTCCAGGAGAATCGCCTAGAAATTCTGCGGATTCTGCCAGGGATGCGAGACATTGACAGTATTCTACGGGATACGCCTCTTGAGGAGGAATGAAGAATTAGAGTGGCGGCAGAAAATCCAATGTAGGGGCGGGTTTAGGGATAAAATTAATGGAGTCACCCCTCATCTTTCTACAAAACCCGCCCGACTCCACCCTTTCACCCCGACATTTGTGAGTGCGATCGCGCTTAGCAATCAGGTGGGTTTTATTATCGGGTTTCAGGTTCATAGGAAAATCTGATATCGGCACAGAAAATCCAATGTAGGGGCGGGTTTAGGGACAAAATTAATGGAGTCACCCCTCATCTTTCGACAAAACCCGCCCGACTCCACCTTTCACCCCGACATTTTCAAGGTGCGATCGCGGGTAACAATCCGGTGGGTTTTGTTGTCCAATTTGCAATTAATTGATTGTCTGGCGATGGCGGAATGGGCGGGTTTTGTTGTTCCATTATCGGTGACTAGCTGGATTGATTCCCTAAACCCGCTCCTACATCTAACTTTTTGGACTTTGGACAAACAAATTAATTCCGGGAGGTTGGAGGACTGAGAATCATTAGTTGATCGCCTCCGTCACTTTCATACATCATCACAACAGGTGGACTTAACGCGCGATCGCGTTTATCGGGCAAAGCTGGAAAGATGTAAAAATAACCGTCGCGATCAATGAGTAAACGCCAGACTCTTGGGGTTTCGGGATTGCTGGTATCGGTGAGTTCTTTACCCAGAAGTCGTTGATATAAATCTTGATCGCCGATAATCCGGAAACCGGACGGATTGACTAAGGGATTGTCCAGTTTGCGTCCCAGGGACACGGTGTTGTCTGGGGCAACTACGGTGATAATCGGTAGGGTCGAGGTTTCGTTAACCGCATCTAACCAAGCATCGGTATCGGCTTGCCATTGGGCTAACCAAAATAGTGCGGTTAATGCCCATAATACAATCACAATTTCGACAGTGAGAGAGCCTAAAAATTGCAGCGAATTAAACTGAGTTGAACTAAAGTTAACCAAGGATTGTATCCCTTGGGATAGCCATGCATTGGGGTGTTGTCTGGCGTAATTGAGGAGAGGCGATCGCACAGGTGTTGCCACTACTCTCAATAATATTGGTGCTGTCTACTATGCTATCGGAAAACCGCAGAAGGCATTAAAATACTTGAACCAAGCTTTACCCATTCGCCAGGAAGTGGGCGATCGCACAGGTGTTGCCACTACTCTCAGTAATATTGGTGCGCTCTATGATGCCATCGGACAACCGCAGAAGGCATTAGACTACTATAACCAAGCTTTACCCATTCTTCGGGAAGTGGGTAATCGCGCAGGTAAAGCTGCGACTCTCAATAATATTGGCTTGGTCTACCATGCTATTGGACAACCGCAGAAGGCATTAGACTACTATAACCAAGCTTTACCCATTCGCCGGGAAGTAGGCGATCGCACAGGTGTTGCCGCTACTCTCAGTAATATTGGTGCGGTCTACCGTGCCATTGGACAACCGCAAAAGGCATTAAAATACTTGAACCAAGCTGTGACCATTACCCTAGAAATGCGTCAGGGTTTACAGCGAGGAAATCGACCGTCATTTTTAGGAAATGAGCCAGGTAGTGTAATTGCTCTCACGAATCTCTTGATTGACCAAAATCAACCCAAACAAGCTTTTGAATGGATTAACCTTTACAGCACAGCCGAACTCGCTGATTACACCCGCCTCATTGATGCCCAAGTGAGTAATCCCCAAGCCCAAAACTCTCTAGACCAGTGGAATCAAAAAAATCAGCAATTAGAATTCCTCCGCCAGCAATTACAAGCCAACTTTTCTGAGGAACGCTCTCGCCAATTTCGGGAATTTGAGGCACAAGTTAACCAAGAAGCGGAAGACCTCTCGCGCCAGTATCCTGAAATCGCTGAACTTCTAGAAACCACGCCTGATGATCTTGAAAAACTCCAAGCCAGTATTCCTGATCGTACAGTCGTTATTCAGCCCGTCCTGCTGACTAATATAAACAACGTTCCCAACAATATCGCTATTTTTATCCTGACGAAAGACCAACCCATCACGGTCAAAAAAGTTCCCGTCGATCCGGATCAACTAGATACCCTAATCACTGACTACCGAGAGATATTGCAAGACCGTTATGCCACAGGCTTCCGCGACAGGGGTAGCGAACTCTACGACTTATTAATTCGTCCCATTGAAGACCAAATCCAGACATTATCTCCGACGCAAATTGCCATCATCGCCACAGGTAAACTACGCTATATTCCCTTTGAAACCCTCTACAACCGAGACACAGGCAAATTCTTAATTGAAGACTATCCGATCAATTATTTCACTCGCTTAAGTGTCAATTCCCTGCAATTGGCAGACACCGGAAATTCTCCATCTTTACAGCGTGGGGCGTTAGGATTAGGGAATCCCATCCCAGAAGAACCTTATAATTTACCCGGTGCAGAAGCTGAAATCAAAAATCTGCCCAACCTCCTCCCTGGAAGTGAAATCTATCTGGGTAATGACGCCACTGTCGAAAGATTCAAATACCACGCTTCTCGCTTTCCAGTTATCCACCTTGCCACTCACGGCTGTTTTGAATTTGAGGGTTGTTGTCTAGGAGAAAAAGAAGACTGTAATGGTGTGCGTCGTATCGATATGGAACCCAATACCCTCCTATTTGCCGATGAACCATTCAACATCGCCAATGCTGCGCGATTAGGCATGAAAAATACAGAACTTCTTGTCCTCAGCGCCTGTCAAACAGCCTTGCGAGAAGAATCAGACGGGCGAGAAATTGCAGGTATTGCCTACTTATTTGAACGGGCAGGTGCTAAAGCAGTCATGGCAAGTTTGTGGAATGCTGAGGATGAAACAACCTCCGAAATTATGACCCAATTTTATCAAAATCTCAACCAAGGGATGAGTAAAGGTGAAGCCCTGCGTCAGGCAAAACTTCAACAGGTTGATCGTCATCCCTTCTATTGGTCACCCTTTATTTTAATTGGGAATGCTCAATAGCGTTAAAAAGCCGAATAGGAATAACAAATTGCACGACTTGTCTATCAAGCGATCGCCTCATACAAATTCTCTATGATGCTGTACTTTATAAAGACCCCCCTGTAGTCCCCCCTTGGTAAGGGGGGACGGCGATAGCCGGGGGGTTTATTCGTTGCACGATTACAGAAAAATGGTATTAATCCTTCTCCTTTTAGCCCACTGCATAATCAGTCATTTCACGCATGAAAGGAGGATGAAACCCTAGGACAATATCATGTTTTGGCACACCCAAATCGACTAATTCTGCCGCAATATCATGCTCTGTTGAATTGTAAAAAATCCAGATTTTATCATTCCGAATATCCAGATGCATTAAACAATGATGCACCCAGCGCCTATGGTGCCAACCTAGATGCACAACTTGATAGTGATTTCGCTGCGTATCAAAGATTGTCTCCACCTCGAACTCACCATAAGCTGGCTTAACCTCTGCATAATCTATCAACAATTTCTGCACAATTTGCTGATATTTGATTACTTTATCCGTTATTTCTGCCATTGTAAAACTTCCTCCACCTCAATATTGTAAACCATTATTTTTACAGCATTTTCTTGCAGCATTGATGCGGGAAAATCAAGTTGAAAGAAGCTATTATAGGTTAGATCTGGCACAGCTAGATAGAGAATGCGGTCAGGTTCTTCACGACGCAATGCCGCCCGATAGTTAATAAACTGAGTTGGTGCAGTATGAAACTCTGAAATTGCCGATGCACTAGCTAAAAAACTTTTGACTTCAACCGCAATTTTCTCATCGCCTCGCTCCGCAGCCAGTAATCTTTCTGCCCCCAAATCAATTTCCATCTCTACTCCACCGACTTTAATCCTAAGCGGATCATGAGTCACATTCCATCCATCCTTAATAAGAGCAGTCTTAACAACTTGATGAAACCGATCTTTAGCCACAACAGACGAGCCGAATCTAAAAGTGTAATTCAAATTTATCACACCAACTTGTCTCGTGTGATCTGGCGTAGCACACCTAATTTAGTGGATTTAGCATTGTAGGGGCGCACCGACGTGCGCCCATCAAACCGTCGGCTATCAACTGTCAAATTTATCCCAACTTTTTAGCTGTGTCAGTCCAGATCCAGCAGATCGCCCCAGCCCACGACACTGCTCCTGATCGCGAATCGGGAAATCTGCTATTTTTAGCAGAAATGACAAATTTATTGCACCGAAGAACTATTCATCCTTCATCGCTCTCCCACAACAGCATAGAGTTACAGCGATTGTGACGTGTTGCATCCCTAGAACCCCTACCTACCCCAGAGGTTATCTGCTACCAAGCAGAATGAGTAAGGACACGGCAATGCCGTGTCCCTACTGGTAACGAACTATCTAGATCATCTAAGCTAGGATTACTATAGTAACGTTTGCGGCAAAAACAAAATGAAAGGTAACTTAGTACCCAAGCCGATTCAATATCCTATTTCTTATCCTCAGGGGAATGATGACTGGGACTTGTCAGTTTACAACCGTAATGGTCAACGAATTCTCGATATTGAAGTTAAACCTAAACTCAATACATCGCCAGACTGGGCAGCACAATTCCGCCGCAATATTCTCGCACACGGAACGTTTTACAAAGCCCCCTATTTCCTGATGGTTTTTCTCGATCGCTTCTACTTATGGACGGGTGTTGATGCCCAATCAGATCAGAACCAACCCACTTACTCGATTGATGCACGCCCTATCCTTCAATCGTACTATGAAAAAGCTGGAATCACGGCTAAACAAATCAGTCGTCAGAGTTTAGAATTGATTATTGAATCATGGCTTTTGCCAGTAATGCATTCTGATAAATTCCCTGTAGAGATTGATGAATCTCAGCAATGGTTAGTTGATTCAGGACTATATGAAGCCATCGCTGGGGGTAAGTTTGATTATGAGGTTGTGGTGTGAATGTCTATGTCGAAACTAACTTTGTCCTGGAATTAGCCTTCCAGCAAGAAGAGTTTGAAAGCTGTGAACAAATTTTGCAACGTTGTGAAGCCAAACGGATACAACTGGTCATACCTGCCTATAGTTTGGCTGAACCCCATGAAAAATTAATTCGTCAAGAAACCAGCCGTAAGAAGCTTGAACAAGATCTTGTCAAGGAGTTAAATCAACTTAAACGCACAAAATCATATCATAGTCGTATTAGCAACATTGAAGACATTCCTATGTTGCTGATGCAGATTAATGAAGAGGAGAAACAGCGTTTTGTACAGTATCGAGAACGACTCTTGGAAAGTGCAGACATTATTGCACTGACTGCCGATATCCTCAGTGATGCAGCAAACTATGAAGTTGTTTACGGCTTAGAACCGCAAGATGCTATCGTGTATGCATCAGTTATTAGCCATTTGCGGCAGTATCAACCCCAAGTCTCATGTTTCCTCAACCGGAACACAAGAGATTTTGATGATCCTGATATTAGTAATGAAGTGAATCAATTCAATTGCCGGATGATCTGGAAATTCGATCAGGGTTATAATTTTATTCAATCACAACTGTCCTCATAAAAATTAGCTGTTGACTTGTATGAGCAATAGTCATGAATGTATTTACAATTGGTCATTCTAATCACACCATTGAGGCGTTTATCGCGCTCATCGAGTAACACGGGGTTACAGCCATTGCAGACGTGCGATCGCATCCCTACAGAGAAAAGCCGTAAAAATAATAGTAAATTTATAGTTAATAAATCACATCTCAAGCACGGTTGATGAATACATTTCGCGTTGGTATTGCAGGACCCGTGGGTTCCGGAAAAACCGCTTTATTGGATGCTTTGTGTAAGGCAATGCGGGCATCCTATCAAATGGCTGTCGTCACCAATGACATTTACACCCAGGAAGATGCCCAGTTTCTGGTAAACTCTCAAGCATTAGAGCGCGATCGCATCCGGGGTGTGGAAACGGGAGGTTGCCCGCATACGGCGATTCGGGAGGATGCATCCCTGAATTTAGCGGCAATTGAAGAGTTAGAACAGAAGTTCACCCCCTTAGATTTAGTCTTCTTAGAAAGTGGGGGGGATAACCTAGCCGCCACCTTTAGCCCAGAACTCGTTGATTTGACCCTTTACGTGATAGATGTCGCCGCCGGTGACAAGATTCCCCGCAAAGGCGGACCCGGAATCACTAAATCGGATTTATTGGTGATTAATAAAATAGACCTAGCGCCAATGGTTGGGGCTGATTTGGGTGTTATGGAACGAGACGCCAAAAAGATGCGAGGTGATAAGCCATTTGTCTTTACAAATTTAAAGACTCAGGACGGATTAGCAACCGTGATTGATTTTATCAAGCTCCAGATGGGGGATCTTGACAAAGGCGGTTTAATTTGCTAGTAAATCCGGTGAGAGAACCGGAGATAAAAACATTCAGTAGTTAGCCTGTCTTTATCCTACCCTTATCTATCGCCTGTTAATGGTGAGGAATGATACTTGATTAGATTTTATGTAGGGTGGGCAAGACTGTTCAAGGATAGAATAAGCTTTTCTAGGAGCGGGTAATTGCTCAGAATTAACTTTACTCCTTACTGGTAGATTAATTCCTCAAGTATTTTCTTGCGTATTTTTACCAGGTTCCTCTTAATTTAGTGAGTAAAATATCCGAAAATATTCCCTATTACTCTCGAATCTACAAAGCTAAACTGAGACAAAGTTTAGGCTGAAGTCAATGTTAAGTGATTTAGAACTCTGGTTATCCTTAAACGCCCGACGGTATGTCGATCTTTGCCAACAACCCCAGATTGATATCGAAGACATGGCATTTTTAGAGAATTTTAGAGTTTTGCAGAGGATAGTTGTTTCTCAACGGCAGACACAGGATGCTCGATTACCCGATTGGCAGCAGCTATCAACAGAACTCAATCGATCAGCATAATTTGTAGGAGTACAACATTATCCATCCGTATCAAGTTACAGGATAGCGGAGGTGAAAGCCCCCGCGCTTTAATCGGCTGAGTGTCAATAGACGGGTATTCTAGGAACGAGGAGCAATAATCCAGGAGTTTCCCACCTAAGAGGGATAACGTTAGCCTCAATCCAGGTTACATTTGTTTACAAAGGCAATTATAGATAACTAAAGCGGAGAATTGCACTATGACAAACCCATCAAATACACCAGCACCCGAAACCATTACCAGTCCCGAAGAACGCAATGCTTGGAAATTTGGCTTTAGCCCCCAAGCCGAAATTTGGAATGGTCGTCTAGCCATGCTAGGCTTCATTGTTGCCCTATTCGTTGAGTACTTTTCGGGTCAAGGAGTTCTGCACACATTAGGAATCATGTAAGCCTATTTGATGTCTCTGTGAGACAGCGTAGGGACACGATATCTCTATTGGTGTTAAGGTCAAAAATTTGTAATACCTTAACTTGACATCTTCCTAACCCTCTCCTTGTCAAGGGGAGGGTATTCTAATGGCTTTGGTTTCCCCCCTGGGAGTGTTTATCTTAATAGATTAACCGTTAAGGGTGTATCCCCGTGGTGTAATCATCCAATCTCCGTGAAGACGGGTACTTTGATTGCCAATGAGTACAGTGGTCAGCATGTCAATGGGAATATCGAGTAATTTGTCAAGTGTGGAAAGCGTGATTTCTTCATCCTCTCGATAAGCCGATCGCACGATCGCGACTGGGGTTTGGGGAGAACGGTATTGAAGTAAAATACGATGGGCGATTGTCAGTTGTTCGATACGGGTGCGCGATCGCGGATTATATAAAGCAATAACGAAATCCGCTTGAGCAGCAGCATTCAGGCGCTTTTCAATTACATCCCAAGGCGTCAGCAGGTTACTTAAACTAATCGCACAAAAATCATGCATCAGGGGCGCACCCACGCGAGACGCCGCTGCTTGCAGGGCGGTGATTCCGGGAAAAACTTGCACCCTTGGTGTCTTCCCATCCCACCCTTGGGCTTTTAGTTCCTCCAACACTAATCCCGCCATCCCGTAAATCCCACAATCCCCCGATGACACAACCGCCACCGTTAATCCCCACTGGGCTAACTCAATCGCCCGTTGCGCCCGTTGGCGTTCCTGGGTAATTGGCAGAGATTCAATAATTTGTCCAGGATGCAGAATCGGGGAAATTAAATCAATATAGAGAGAATAACCGATTACCGCATCAGCCTGAGAGAGTGCCGTTTTTGCGGCTGGCGTTATTTGGTCTAACTCTCCGGGTCCCATACCCACCAACAACAGTTGTCCAATTCTACCCGTATACTCTTGTTCCGCCACAGCAATCGCCACCGTTACCGCCCCGGGTTGATCATCTGCCCGAACAATTTGTTTTTTTACCAGTAGGTTCGTAGTCGGTACGTTAGTGCCAGAAGCGCTAAAGCGCTGACTACAAGCGCTAAAGCGTTCACTACAAACTAAGGCGGCGGCTTCTGCCACACTGGGACTACCCACTGCCTGATCCACCACCGTTGATGGCGTAGGCACCGTTACCGAACGCAACACCTTTGCCGGAAAGGTTCGCAAGGGAAAATCATGGGCTTGACAAAATTCCACCAATCCCACTTCCGAGGCTTTAATATCAATTGTGGCAATTCCCGCGATCGCACCTAGGGCTAGATGATACCGTTGACAGGTTTGAATGATCGCCGTTTCAATTAATTCTCTGGATGTTCCCCGTTCACAACCAATCCCCACCCATAATACCCGTGGATGCCATTGCACCTTGGGTAAATCAGAGTCTGGAGAAAAGCGACGCTGAGTAAAACTAATCCAAATCCGGGCATTAATTGGTTTTGGATTGGCTGAATTAACATCAACTGTCTCTTCATCAGCATCGAAAACAAAGGGATGTCCTGAGGGGAGATGATTTTGCCACAACTGAGAACCCACCTCTTGCATTACCTCAACCCGTTCACCTTTAGCTACGGCGGCGCTGACACCCGTCCAATCTCCCTCACCCCGTTGCCAACCGAAGGGAATACCTACCATATCGACAGCAGGTAAATTTAACCCTGTAGAACCCCCAGTTAAAATAGGAGTCGCCCCTAGTTGCAAGGCAATCATCCGCGTCAGTTGATCGGCTTTCCCTTGATGTCCACTGCATAAACTAATCACAAACTGCCCGGTTTCATCGACAACGATAACCGCTGGATCAGAGGATTTATCCTTTAAAAGCGGGGCAATCAGGCGAACCACCGCCCCCGTTGCTAATCCAAAAATAAAAGCGCGATGATTGTGCCAGAGGGAGGCGATATGGGATTTAAGAGAACCCTGATAGAACGATACTGTGGGACTATTGTTCTGTTCAGAGGTATGAAGAGACTCAGGAAGCCACAACGTCGCCCCGGCGCTACGGCACAGAGGCTGTAAGGTTTGGGCGGCGGTAGGAGTGGTTGCGATCGCCACTAGGGGATGAAAGTCTTGAAAAAGTAACACAGGTCTTTAGAATATCGATTTAATAATAGCAGTTAGTGGTCAGCAAGCCCTACTTATTACTTATGACCCTTCGCTTCGCTCAAGGTCATGCTGATTACTTCGGTGAATATGTCCATCTTCGATATGAATAATCCGATCCGCAATATCTAAAATCCGATTATCGTGGGTCACAAGTAGAATGGTGCATCCTTGTTGTTTTGCTAACTGTTGCATTAATTCCACTACCTTCCGCCCTGATTGACTATCCAAAGCTGCTGTGGGTTCGTCAGCTAGAACTAACTGAGGACGACTCACTAACGCTCGTGCGATCGCAACCCGCTGTTTTTGCCCGCCAGAAAGGTTATCCGGGTAGTGATTAAGATGATTGGTTAAACCCACTGTGGTTAATAGTGCGGTTGATTTCGCTACCGCCTCGACGGGAGAAATATCCGGGTGAAGTTCCACAGACATTTGCACGTTTTGGCAAGCCGTAAGACTCTTGAGTAAATTATGAGATTGAAAGATATAACCAATATGACGACGCACTTGCACCAGTTTTTCTTCAGTCGCACTGACAAGTTCCTGTCCTAAAACTTGAACAGAACCGGATTGGGGTGAACGTAAGCCGCCAATTAGCGTTAACAAGGTCGTTTTACCTGAACCCGAAGGACCTGTCACCAAGACAATTTCTCCCGGTAATAGTTCTAGGTTGATATCAAAGAGAATTTGTTTGCGGAGAGAACCTTTACCAAAGTAATGGTTTAGATTTTTAATCGAGACAACAGGAGATTTAGGTAATACGTGATAAGTCATAAATCATAAATCTATTATAATTTCATACATCTCTTGTAGGGGCGGGTTTAGGGACTAAATTTCGCTATTCACCAATAACGGAACAACAAAACCCGCCCTTTCCTACCAATAACAGAGCTTATTCACCCGCTAAAAAACATCCGCCGGATCAGCAGCTTTGAGTTTCCGCACAGCAATTGCCCCTGATACACAACACATCATAATTGTCAAGATTAGGATCGTTATCGTTTTGCTTAACGTCATTATCATCGGTAAACGAGTTGCTGCTTTGGTTAAACCATATAATCCCGAC
The DNA here is from genome assembly GCF_040220235.1 of Coleofasciculus sp. B1-GNL1-01. Classification (NCBI taxonomy): domain Bacteria; kingdom Bacillati; phylum Cyanobacteriota; class Cyanophyceae; order Coleofasciculales; family Coleofasciculaceae; genus Coleofasciculus; species Coleofasciculus sp. B1-GNL1-01. The sequence continues at coordinate 33,077 of NZ_JAVJTO010000026.1, read as the reverse complement.
GCAATTACCATTCCCGGAATATATCCTAAAATTGCCAGAATCAGCGCTTCTTGGAAAACCACCATCAATAAATAACGATTGGTATAGCCCATGGCTTTGAGGGTGGCATATTCGGGTAAATGATCAGAAACATCGGTATAAAGAATTTGATAAACAATCACCGTACCGACAACAAACCCCATTACTGTCCCCAAAGTGAAGACAAAACCGATCGCGGTACTGGTTTGCCAGTAATTTTTTTCAAAATCGATAAATTCTTGCTTGGACAAAATTGTGACATCATCCGGAAATTCCTGTCTCATGTTAGTTAAAACATTTTGGATATTTGCTCCTGGTTGTAATTGAACGATACCAATATCAATGAGTCCCTTATCTCGTCGCGGAAAAATCCGCAAAAAATTGAGATCACTTGTAACAATATTTCCATCGGCAGCAAATGAAGCGCCTAGACTAAATAATCCTACCACTCGGATGCGGCGGTCTTCTACTTCTGTCGTTACCTCTTCGTTTTGACGAAAGAGTTGAGAAATTGAACCATATTCAGGTCGAGAAGTGTCATCGAATAACACTCCATCTTCTATTTTTATTTTATTCAAATTTTGGTTGACATCCGGTAGGTCTAATACTGGGTTAGCTGGATTAAACCCCAAAACCATAATGGCACGAGTTGCTCGAGTTTGCGGATTTTTCCATAACCCAAAATCCATATAGAGTGGACTAATGGATTGAACCCCCTCAAAGCCCAACGCTTGATATAATCGCCGCTGGGGAAAACTTTTCATGGCGATAGCTGCGGTAGACTGAGGGCTAATCAGAAAAATGTCACCTTTTAACTTGTTATGTAGGGTTACATTACTTTCAAACAAGGCATCGCGGAAACCAAGCTGCATAAACATTAAAATATCAGCAAAGCCAATTCCCGCGATCGCGACCAATAATCGGATTTTTTCGCGGCTTAGTTGTAACCAAGCGAGTGGAATTTTCATTGAAGTTTCGAGGGTTGAGTTTTGAGTGTTGACCCTTCACGTTGTTTGAGGGTATGGTATTAAATTTTAAGGGGTGTGTAGGGGCAGGCTTTACTATTATCATTTATTGCCTTACCCTGATGTAACTAAATCCGCCGCGACTTAATCCTTCGCTTCGCTAAAGGACATAGTTGTCAATTAATTCAACTCTGATTCAAGGAAGATTTCTACGATAACTTTTGAATTAGTTAAGCCAGTAACTTTTTGGCTATCTTCTGGACGGAGACGAATATTCACTTCCACGACTCTGGCATCAACATCAGCAGCCGGATCGGTATCCAGAATATCTTTTTTGCCGATCTTTAGTCCAATTTGGCTGACATTTCCTTGCAGTTTTTTCTCAAATGCTTTGCCTTCGCTACGGATGGCAACACGTTGTCCGAGACGTACTTGGCTAATATCGCTTTCGTAGACTTCAGCAACCACTATCATCTCGTCTGTTTTTCCAAGTTCAACAATTCCTTCCCCTTCTTTAATAGTTTCTCCAGCCCGGGTATTAATCTCTAAAATTCGACCATCTTCTGAAGCCCGCACATAAGCTAATGAATCTAAATCAGCTTGGGCTTGTTCAACGGCAGCTAGTGTACTTTCCACTTCAGCTTCGGCTTTTTTAATATCAACCGGACGAATTTCTTTAATCTCTTCGAGGCGGGCTTCTTCTTCTTTAATCCGAGCTTCTAGAATAGCGATTGTTTTATTGCGGTTGACTCTGGCTTCTTCTAGCTGTTCGTTAAGATTAGCGATGGTTTGAGCTTTGTTTGCTTCGGCTTGAATTAGATTCGCCTGTTGTTGACTGAGGTTTTCTTGTGCCTCACTCAGGCGTTCTAGGGCTGTTTCCACCCTCAAACGGCGACTTTCTAATTCTGAGGTAGAAATGGCTCCATCTTCGGCTAACTGCTGATAGCGGGCAAAGTCGTTGTCAGCGTTACGTTTTTCTGCCTCGAGTCGTCTAATCGTAGCTTCTTGACCTTTAACGGTGGCTTGTTGGGCTTGAATCGTGGCTTCTTGAGCTTTGGTGGTTTCTCTCAGTTCAGTTTCTAAGCGATTAATTTTGCTCTGTTGGGCTTTTGTTTCTCCCTCTAATTCTTTTTCCAGGCGATTAATGGTTTCCTGTTGGGCTTGAATTGCACCCGCTTTAGCACCTGCTTTCACTCGTTCCAGATTGGCTTGAGCAATTTCAACTTGTTTTTTAGCCAGATCGACAGCCGCTTGCAAGCGATCGCGGTTATCCATAATCGCAATCACTTGATTTTCCCGAACGCGATCGCCTTCCGAAACCAGTAATGCTTCCACTACACTAGCGCCCTCCAGCGATGTGGGAGCGGATATTGTGATTACTTCGCCAGCCGGTTCCAAGCGCCCTAAGGCAGTTACCGCTTCGATTGCGGGTGTCGCCGTCGGCTGTGAATGTGATTGAGTTGGACGCAGTTGAGTCTGATTTAGGCTGTAAATCGCCGCCACTCCAGTCGCCAGAGTTCCACCCACAGCCAGCGCGATCGCCCAACGAGTTATCGGTTTTGAAAATAGTCCTTCGTCCATCCCTGGTTTATGCCCCATATCGTCCTAAGATAAATAGGATTAATCTCTAGAATTCGCGCCCCTCCTTCAGTTATAGACGCTCGGAGTAAGGCACGTCTAATAGGATAGGGGAAATGGAAGAGATGGAAGAGATGTCTGAATCAACGAATGACAAAAGCCAAAGGACAAATGACAAAGGATAAATGACCAATCACATCGATGGCAAGTCAAACAATACCGTTGTCATATAATACTCTGCCCAATCCGCACCAAATGCTTTTTCTAGGACACGACGGGTTTTATCATTCTGCTGCTGCTTGGTGCAATAATAATGCTGACCCGCTAAAACTTCTGCTTGGTCTTCAGCCGAAATCGGTGTCGCATTAACCGCCTGAGTACAATGAATTTGCAGAAAATTCTCTACTCGCGATAAAAATTGGTGTTCCTCTTCAGGGGTGTTGGGTCGAATAAAAATGCAAAATTCAGAGAAAATATCGCCCCACTCTGGTAATTCACGGACATCTTGGAAATTAGGGGTAGGTAAAGCGTTTAACGGTTGACGGTAAATGTCAGGTAAGATACGCTGAGCATTCACTGGAGAAAGGTCTGCGATCGCGGCACTGATTTTCCCGCGTCCGCCGACTAGATCGCAGCCGAACATGGGTAGGTCATACTCTGGGCGAGGGAACATAACACAGTGGAGAATGTCAAGCATTGTTCCCACTTTTGCTAGTTCCAAGTGTAGTTTGCGAAACTGTGGTGTTTGATAACAACAGTTTTCAATCGTGAGTTTCTCACCCTCTAGACGTCCTTCTACATAGCCTAAATCAGCAGGAAGCTGATAGGGCGACAAATCCAGGTAACGCCGCCAGTTAGCTTCAATACAGTCGGCTAATTGGCGAATCAGGGGGTGTTGTTGCTCTCGCAGGGAAGGCTTGGTAGTTACTGACATTCCTTGAACCTAAACAATTAACCTCAACCAGTCAGGATAAGGCAGTAGGTCTAGGATATCAGCTTCTGATTCCGTTGGGATAGCCATAATCTTAGTCCCTGTCTCTGTCCACTTATAGGTTGTAGCATTGTCAACCGCGATCGCACAGCGTAGATATCGTAAGGGTAGGGCTTTGATACAATGAAGTGGTCAGCTAGTTGCTAGATGTTTCCGTAAGCTACCTCCTTTGAAGTAATAAAGTAAGTTTAGGCTTGGTAATACTATGAAATATCCCCGAATTTACAAAGCTAAAGCCGCTAATGATACTACTTTAATTGTTGAATTTACCAATCAAGAGATTAAAAAATACGATATTCGTCATCTTTTAGATATCCCCATGTTTTCTCCACTCCGGCAACCCGCTTTGTTTAAGAATTTTAAGGTTGAGCGAGAGGGATATGGAATTGTCTGGAATGAGGAGATTGATATTAGCGAGTATGAGATCTGGAAGAATGGTGTGATGGTGGAAAGCGAAGACTTAGCTGGTGTAAGGTGGCTCGAAGAACCTGGAAATCCCCAAAGTGGTGCAGCTCCTTCGTTAGCTCAGGAAGTCGGCAATGATGTCAATATAGGTAAGCAGAGTAGATAGGAGTAGACGAGTATGTTTGGCTTAGGATGGCCCGAAGTGGCGATTATCGGAATTGTCGCCCTGGTAATTTTTGGTCCCAAGAAGATCCCAGATATGGGTCGCGCATTAGGAAAAACGCTTAAAGGTTTTAAAGAAGAGATGAATACTCCAACTTCTGAGGAGGATGATACGGACTAGAGTTGATTTATCGGTGGGGAGGGCGGGTTTTGTTGTGGATTTATCGGTGGATGTCTAATTTAGCGGCTAAACCCGCCCCTACAAATTTTGCCTAAACCCGCCCCTCAAACAGGCTTTCTCTTTTGGCTGCTGCTTCTGCCAAAGAGGGGAATTATTGAGCCGAAGGCTTAATTCGAGCCATTTCCGCCATCCTTCTTGATTGGTAATTCTGGAGTCTCAATTAAATCAGTCATCGCTTCAGTCAAGGCTTTGGGGTCCATGAATACGATTTTGGAGTTGTTACTTTCTCCCAATTTTTCGTTCGCTTCTACATAACGAGTGGCAATCAAATACTTGAGTACATCTTGACTGTTCGGCTTTTCGAGCAGCGCTTTTGAGATCATCTCTAGGGATTTCACCGTTCCCTCTGCTTGGGCGATCGCGGCTTCTCTCTCCCCCTCTGCCTCATAAATCGCCGCTTTTTTCTTACTTTCTGCGGCTCGTTCCTGTTCCAAGGACTGTAGCACAGTCTGAGGGGGTTTAATTTCTTGGAGTTCCACACGGATAACCTCTACCCCCCAACTATCGGCAGCTTCCTTGAGGTAAACAGACAAATTTTCATTGATCTCAGAACGGGATGAATAGGTTTGATCTAAATTCATTCTGCCAATCTCCGACCGTAATGCCGTGAGCACTAAATTTGTAATTGCCTCCTTGACATCTTCAACATCGTAGTAGGCTTTATAGAGGTTGTTGATTCTCCAGAACACCACTGCATCGACTTCCAAAGAAATATTGTCTTTCGTGATTGCCTGCTGGGGTTCGGTGTCTAAAACTTGCTCACGAGTGGTTTCTTCTACAGCAATGCGCTCAGTCACCAGCCAAACCTGTCGGAGACCGGGTTGTAGGGTTTTCTTATATTTCCCAAATCGTTCAACGATCGCCTGATTGCCCTGATTGATGACTTTGATTGAACCGAGATAGTAGCCGCCGCCGATTAAAAACAGTGCGAAAAAATATGAAAGAAGAGATCCCATGTTTTTAAACTCTCACTAAAAGGATAAGGCGCGGATTAGGGTTGCCCCGTTTTGCCAAATGAGGCTTTTCCTCCAGCCGCTTTGTCTGGCAGCAAATGTTACCTACTATTTACTCTCAGGCAAGACACCAGATAAAGAGGGACAATTCCCACCACCAGTGAAACATCCTTAGCTCATGCCAGAATGAGACGCCGGATTTAACCCGATTATCTCAGCATTTTAGCGGAATTTTGGCAAAATTTTGCCATCGGCATAAACCAGTTTCCCTGTAGCTGCTAGGTTAACAAGAGAAATATGTCCATGATCGACCTGTGAACCGTCTTATTCAAAAAATCCAATCCAGCTTGCTCAATCTCCTTGGCTCTGCTATTGAGGTCTTACCGGGGCTTATCGGCGGAGTGATCGTTCTCCTGTTGACTCGCTACGCCGCCGAAGCTGCCCAGCAAGTCACCGCTAAAATAGGAGAGCGTACAATCCGCAACTCATCGCTGCAACTGCTGCTGTCGAAAGTCAGTTATGTGACAACGTGGGTTCTTGGCATTTTAGCCGCTAGTGTTATTGCCTTTCCTGGCTTGCGCCTGGGTGACATTATCGCGGCGCTGGGGTTGGGTTCAGTCGCCGTTGGGTTTGCCTTTCAAGATATCTTCAAAAACTTCTTAGCTGGGGTGCTATTACTGGTGCAAGAACCGTTTCGCCTCAATGATCAGGTGATTATTGGGGACTATGAAGGAACGGTGGAGAGGATTGACATCCGTACCACCCAAATTCGTACCTATCAAGGCGAACGCATTCTCATGCCAAATGCAACGGTATTTACCAGTGCGGTGCAAGTCAGAACCGCCTACGGACGACGACGAACGGATTTAGGTGTTGGCGTTGACTACAATACTCCCTTGTCTGAAGCGGCTGAACTGCTCAAGCAAACCATTACTCAGGTCGAGGGCGTCTTGTCCCAGCCCTCACCAGAAATCGATTTAGTCAGCTTTGGCGACAGTTCCATTGATTTCGTTGTCCGCTATTGGACGTTACCCCAGCAGCAACGAGTACGTCAGGTGCAAACTCGATCGATTATGGCGATTAAAAAAGCCTTTGATCACGCCGACATCAATATTCCCTATCCTATTCGCACGCTTTATTTCTATGACCAGCAACGGTTCAATGATTATTTACCCCCTTCCCCAGATGAAGCTTCTAACTGACAACGGTTAAGATTGAATATGTGTATCGATACCTTTTGTTCTACAAACCCTACGATGTCTTAAGTCAGTTCACGGATAGGGAGGACAGTCCCCGTCGAACGCTCAAAGACTATATTCCGGTGTCGGAGGTTTACCCCGTCGGACGCCTTGACCGAGACAGCGAGGGATTGCTCTTGTTGACCAATCATGGACGCTTGCAGCACCGTCTCTCTAACCCGCGCTTTCGACATCCCCGTACCTATTGGGTGCAAGTGGAACGTATCCCCGATGAAGCTGCCTTGAATCAATTGCGCCAGGGTGTAGTGATTAAAGATTATCAGACCAGAAAAGCTCAAGTGCAGCGATTATCACAAGAACCCGATCTACCCCCCCGCGATCCCCCGATTCGCTTTCGCAAAACTGTACCGACTTGCTGGTTAGAAATCACCTTGACCGAAGGGCGTAACCGTCAAGTACGGCGCATGACAGCAGCCGTGGGATTTCCCACCTTACGATTAATACGGGTCGCGATCGCTCATCTGCGTCTGGATGGGTTACAACCGGGTCAGTGGCGTGATTTAACGCCCCCGGAACTTGTCTCTCTCCAGAAACTGGTGAAGTTTTGAGTGTTCCAGACATGCTTTGGCAGCGTCTGTAGGAGCGGGTTTTACCGATAACGTTTGGGAGACATCCCTTATTACAGACGCGCCATGGCGCGTCTCTACACTAAACCCACCTTGGTTGAGTTTTAAGGTAACTCCCTTGTCAATGCGGCTCTCCTGCGCCTTTGCACTCGATCACAACTCCCTTAAAAGCTGCAACCTTTGATTCTGGCGTGGCAAACTAGATGGCAGCAAGCTTATAATCCCAGCCTTAGAAACCCGATAGGAATTGAGGAAGTTCCGTTATGTTAATTTGTCCCCAGTGTCATTTTGAAAACCCGAATACTCACAAGTTTTGTCAGCGATGTGGAACTTCCTTGATCCATAAACTGTGTCCTGAATGCGATACCCAAGTTCCCGTTAATGCTGAAACCTGCCATAATTGCGGTGCGTTTACGGGAACGGTTTGGTGGGCAATGATTGCCAAAGAGCCAGAGTATGGCGTAACCTCAACCTCGGCTCCAGAGGATGCTTCCACCGATTCTGAGCCAATGGCTAGCCCAATGGATCTGGAGTCCTCGACTCAACCCACACCAACCCAAGAGAGTGAATCAACATCCGCCGCAATTCCCGATGATCCCAAAGCCGATTCTGAGGCGCTGTCTCAGGAAACGGATCAGCCAGAAACGGCAAAGAGTTCGATGTTAACGGCACAATCCACAGCTGAATCTGATCAAGAGGCTCAAGCCACATCACAGACGGATCAGGTAGAGCCAAACTCAACCGAAGCTTCATCGACAGCGACATCTGAGGCAAGTGATGCCTACACTGCTCCCCCGATCGCCTATCTGGATGCTCAACAACGTTACCGACTTATCGAACCCCTAAATCGCGACACCTTAGCGAATGCCCCCGCCGGATCGGAAACGTTTGTCAAAGTGTTGGACTGCCAGCCCTTTCAGAAATCACTTCTGGAAGCCCTACTGGAACAACAATCAGAGAAATCTCCGTCCCAATCCTCGTCAATCCTGGGAATTCCGGCGATCGCAAAACCCTATGTGGCGTTGAAACAAAACCATTACCCGACTGTGCCAGAGGTTCATGATGCGTGGCAGCAGGATAATCAGGCGGTGATGTTACTTGAAGATCGCTCAAGCTGGCAGCTTCTCAGTGACTTGTGGGGCAGTGAAGCGTTATCGACCTTACAGTTATTGTATTGGCTTGATGAAATGGCACGACTTTGGCAGGCACTTGAACCGTGGAATTGTCGCCAAAGTCTACTAGAAATCACCAATTTACGAGTCGATGAAGACCAGGTGTTGGGGCTAGAGCGCCTCTATCGTGATCCGGAAGACGATCCACCAATCTTAGAGGATTTGGGGCAGATGTGGCGGTTGTTATTTAATCAGTCGCAACGGACTCAACTGACCTCATTGGGGACGGTATTTCGGCAGATGTGTACCCAGGAAATTACCACGATTGACCAATTGCGATCCGAGTTAGAAGCGATCGCTCACGCTGAAGAAGAAGCACAAGAAGAACAGGCAACGGCAGTTACCTTAGATATGGCTGAACCCCTGTCTGAAGAGGCGATGAGTTTTCTGGAAATGCCCACAGCAGACGTGGGTAGCTACGACGATGGTGGTCCTACGGTTGTTCTACCCATGCAATTACTCAGCCTTGACGATGTTGGCTGCACGGATATTGGTCGTCAACGGGATCACAATGAAGACTGCTTTGGTATTCAGGCACAGGTGAAAAAGCACGAAACCCCCATAGGTCGAACCTTAGACGCTCGCGGTCTTTATATCCTCTGTGATGGAATGGGTGGACATGCTGCCGGAGAAGTGGCGAGTTCTATGGCGGTGGAGAAGCTGGAGGCGTATTTTCAAGACCATTGGCAAGATGAGTTACCCACAGAAGAAAGTATTCGCGAAGCGGTGCGCTTAACTAACCAGGACATTTATGATGTCAACCAACAAAATGCGCGATCAGGCAGTGGTCGTATGGGGACAACTTTGGCAATGATGTTGGTTCAGAATACCAACGTCGCGATCGCCCATGTTGGCGATAGTCGTCTTTATCGGTTAACCCGAAAAGGTGGTTTAGAGCAACTCACCGTAGACCATGAAGTCGGTCAACGGGAAATGAAACGCGGCGTAGAAGAAGCGATCGCCTATTCTCGCCCGGATGCTTATCAACTCACTCAAGCTTTAGGACCCCGCAGCGACCAGTTTGTTAATCCTGACATCAATTTTTTGGAACTGAATGAGGATACCTTATTCGTTCTATGTTCCGATGGGTTGTCCGATAATGAACTTATCGAGAATAACTGGCAGACCCACCTGGCTCCTTTGCTCAGTTCTCGCGCTAACCTTGAGCAGGGTATCCTACAGCTAGTTGACCTAGCCAATGAGCAGAATGGTCATGACAACATCACAGCGATACTCATCCGAGTAAAAGTGCGACCTAATTTTCAGCAACGGAGTTGGTGATTGATGATTGGTCATTTGTGATTCGTCATTGGTCATACCAAATTTTTTAGCTTGGAACCATCTGCCTTGTGTCCTAGAGTCTTGTCCCTACCCAAACGGGTGTAGTTAACCGGGATTGAGTATAATGCCTGTTTGTACATCATTTTGGGAAACGGGGAACAGGAACAAGGAATTGAGACAATACTGCAAGGGATAGGGGAGCAGGGGAAGCAGGGGTGCATGTAGAGGCGTTCCGGTGGAACGTCTGGGAGAAAAAATTAAATTAGAGCTTATGCGAGCAGTATTGGGAGACTAACAACAGCCCTAGTCGAAGCTGTAAGTAAACCTCAATGTCCGGCTATGTGGGAATTGTATTAATTTTATATATAGCTGTCGCCATAAAGGTTAGGACAGATTAAATGGCTGAAACGATTACGTACCAGTAAGAAACCTTTTGCCTTCTGCCCTGGAACCTTCTATCTTCTGCTATGGCAGGTGCATCGGTGGGTTCATCAAGGACTCAGAGGAATCCTAATCGCTAAAAAGGACGGGAGCGACTAACTTTAATTAAGGACTAGATTATTTTTTATGCCACGAGTACCAGTAATCCGTCTAAATAATAAACCACGGATACCAAACCGGGCTTCAAGAGCCAGAGTTTGGCTCAAGGGACTCCCGCCAATACATTGAAACAAGCCCTGTGAGTTAAGGACAAAAAACTGAGGACTATGGTCACGCTGACCCTTCTACATCCGCAGGCATCCACTCCATTACAACAGTGGAAATTCCACAACCAGTCTACAATTCGTATTGGTCGATCGCCAGATAATGATGTGATTCTAAACAATCCGTTAGTATCTCGGCATCACCTAGAATTGAGAGTCACCGTCGTCCAATCTGGACATAAGTGGCAGTTGGTTAATCAGGGAACCAACGGCACGTTTCTCAATGGAGTGCTGGTATCACGAGAGACACTCCCGAATCAGGGCTTGATTCGGCTGGCTCGAGAAGGACCGATGCTCAAATTTGAACTGAACCCGGTTTCTCAGCCCAATTCTGGCTTAGTCTCGCCAACGCCTAAATCTAAACCGTCTTGCACTCACCTGGGCAATCCTCCCGGTAATTTATTTTGTATTCACTGTGGTCAACCTTTAGTCCCTGTACAACGAGTTATCCGCCACTATCAAGTGTTACGAACCCTGGGACAGGGAGGAATGGGGACAACCTATCTCGCCTGGGATAATACAGGCAAAATCGAGGGACGCCCGACGTTACTCGTCCTCAAAGAAATGAATGCGGATGTGGCACAAATTGCTAAAGCCCAAGAACTGTTTGAGCGAGAGGCGCGTGCCTTACAAGCCCTGCATCATCCCGGAATTCCTCAGTATTACGACTTTTTTGTCGAAGGGGGTAAAAAATATTTGGCAATGGCGCTTATCCACGGACAAGATTTGGAGCAACGGATTTTAATGGCTGGACCCGTTACCCCAAATCAAGCCATTGAGTGGATGATTCAAACTTGTGATGTTCTTGATTACATCCATTCCAGCGATCCGCCCTTAATTCACCGGGATATTAAACCCGCGAATCTGATGGTACGTCATCGAGACAATAGCATTGTTGTCCTTGACTTTGGCGCAGTGAAGGAGATCGGGACAATGCCAGGAACTCGAATTGGTGCTGAAGGATATAGCGCCCCCGAACAAGATCGAGGGACTCCAGTCACTCAATCCGATCTCTATGCCATTGGTCCGACCCTGATTTTTCTGTTAACTGGGATGACTCCCCTTAAATTTTATCGCCGCCGTAGTTTAGGCTATGGATTTGACTTATCCAAAGCCCCCACGATTACTCCCGCGTTACGGGAAGTAATCGACCGGGTATGCCAACTCAAAGTGTGCGATCGCTACCAAACGGCGAAAGAGCTTGCCAACGCCTTAGACGCTTGTCGCTAGAGCTTTGGCTGGCGCGATCGCCGATCGTCGTTAACTGTAAGAGGTCAGGACATCTTATTCTTCATCCCAAGCTTCCACGGCGAGTAAATCACCAATTGGATCTTGCATGGTGAAGCCAAATTCGATGAGTTCCTTTTTCCAGAACGACCAGTCGTCGCCATATAACAGGGCGATTTTCCATATACTGTCGCTGGGTTTGATTATCTTGGAGTCCACGAGTGAACGCACCTGACGCTGCATCTTCACCATGGGGTGAGTAACTTGCTGAGTCATACTCTCAATTTTCTCGAAATAACTTTTGCAAATGCTTGGATCAAAAAAACGCTTCCTGTTATTTATTTTTGCCGGTTCGTAGAGTTGGCTCTCGGCAAGGAAGCATTACCATACCCTTATAACCCATCCGAGGACCTTTACGCAACCCTTTTTAGAAAAATGTACGGAAATCACTACCATTGCCCCTGGAATGGCTGCCGTTAAGGGAAGCTGGGGAAGCTGAGGAAGCTGGGGGAGCTGGGGGAGCTGGGGAAGCGGGGGAAGCAATGTAGAGACGTGCCACGGCACGTCTGGGAGCGGGGGAAGCTCAACATCCTCAAAAATCGCCCCCATGTTAGGACGACTAAAAAATCGCGGAAAGCTTCACGGTGAGGCAGTGCAAGATTTTTTGGTTGGGGGAACTTCAGATTAAGTTATGTTAACAAGCCTCGAACCCTTACAAATGACATAAGACAAATGACGAATGACGATCCCCACCGTTAACTTTAATTGTCCCCACCTACTTAGTTCACACCTTCTGTTCAACCGCTGTCTTCACAGCCGACTGTAACAACAGACCATATTCAATCCCCTCAACCACCGCTTGATAAGACGCTTCTAGGATATTGGCAGAAACACCCACTGTCGTCCAGCGCTGCTTGCCATTACTCGATTCCACCAGCACACGAGTTTTTGCTGATGTGCCAGCCGCACCATCCAAAATCCGCACTTTATAGTCGGTCAGGTAAAAGGTTCCTATCTCTGGATAAAATCGCACCAGGGCTTTCCGTAACGCGGCATCCAGTGCTGATACGGGTCCATTGCCTTCCGCCACTTCTAAAATATCCTCACCATTAACCGTAACCTTAATTGTCGCCATCGCATTACTGTAAGGCGTGCCAATACCTTGAAGCATGTCACTGTGAACCTGAAACCCTTTCAGTTCAAAGTGCTGCTGTTTCTGCCCGAGGGCGTCTCGCATTAGTAAATCAAAACTGGCTTCGGCGGCTTCAAATTGATAGCCCTCATTTTCCAACTCTTTCAGGCGTCCCAAGATTTGGCGACAGGCGGCGTCTTGTTTGTGCAGTTCATGTCCAAAACTCTTGGCTTTTGCCAGAACATTACTGAGTCCAGATTGGTCAGAAATCACAATCCTTCGCTGATTACCCACCTGTTGGGGCGGAATATGTTCGTAGGTGAGTGGATTTCGTTCAACGGCGGAAACGTGAATCCCGCCTTTATGGGCAAATGCTGACCGACCGACAAATGCAGCATGGTCATCAGGCGCTAAATTAACGATTTCACTAATGGAACGACTGACTTGAGTCAATGTAGCTAATTGTTCCTCTTGCATACAGTGATACCCTAGCTTGATCTGTAAGTTAGGAATCAAGGAACACAGATTCGCATTACCACAGCGTTCACCATAGCCGTTCATCGTTCCCTGAACCATACAGACGCCTTCCACCACACTCATCAACGCATTCGCCACGGCGGTATCGGAGTCATTGTGGGTGTGAATACCCAATCGAGGCGAATGTAGAGACGCGCCATGGCGCGTCTCTAAGGGTTCTGTTTCTGTTGTTGGTGATAACGTCGGTTCAAAACCCGCCCTTCCTTGGTTTTCAGGGTTGAGTTCTAAACGTTCAATCACATCTCGGACAATTTGACCAATTTCATGGGGTAGAGTTCCGCCATTGGTGTCGCAAAAGACTAACCATTCAGCCCCTGCATCCATGGCAGTTTTCAGGGTTTTCAGGGCGTAATCTGGGTTATTTTTGTACCCATCAAACCAATGTTCGGCATCATAAATCACTCGCCGCCCTTGACTGCGAAGGTATTCTATAGTGTCGCGAATCATTGCCAGGTTTTCGTCAAGGGTAGTACCTAACCCTTCAGTGACATGGAGATCCCAAGACTTACCAAAGATAGTCACCCAATGTGTCCCTGCTGCCAAAATTGCTTGTAGCATCGGATCATCAGCCGCCGTTTTATGAGGGCGTCGCGTTGAGCAAAAGGCGACAATTTCTGCTTGGGTTAAGGGTTCTTCTTTGAGTCGCCAGAAAAATTGCACGTCTTTGGGATTAGCACCGGGCCAACCGCCTTCGATGAAGGGAATCCCTAATTGGTCGAGTTGGCGGGCGATGCGGAGTTTGTCTTCGATGGACAAGGAGAGTCCTTCACGCTGGGAACCGTCCCGCAGTGTTGTGTCGTAAATCCAGATGGGATTGGGTGCTTGTGAAGTCATAAGTAAAGATAGTTGTGTAAATTGTCAAGAAATGTAAACTAGAAAGAGAAAGGGTGTAGTCACTACGATAGATAAATCCTCAATGCCTAAAGTAACAGCTCAAGGGAAAACGTTTTCATGTGACCCAGGCAGTAATTTACGCAAAGTTTTACTGGAGCATGGTGTACCGCTTTACAACGGCAATGCCAAAATTATCAACTGTATGGGGATTGGTAGTTGTGGCACTTGTGCGGTTGAGGTGGAAGGGGAGGTTTCAGAGGCGAACTGGAAGGATAAGGCGAGACGTTCTCTCCCGCCCCATTCTCCCACCGCTAATCGTCGCTTAGCTTGTCAAACTAAGGTTTTGGGTGATGTGCGGGTGACGAAATATGACGGCTTTTGGGGACAAGGGGAGGATGTTGTTTGGACACCGGAAGAGAGATGAGGGAGCTGGGAGAGCTGGGGGAGCTGGGGAAGCTGGGGAAGAAAAAATTAACTTAGAACTTATCCGAGCAGTATTGGGAGAGATGGGATGTACTACATAGAGTAAAAAAAAGCTGTAGGGGCGCAAGGCTTGCGCCCTCACCCCTTTACTGGTGAATTTTGGAAAGAAAGACAAATTTAAACTGATGTCCTCAAATATGTAAACCTTATCAAAATCAGAACAATAAGTTTAGCTTAGCCCTTCTACGTTTTGCATCTTGCCCTTAATTCAGATCATTTTTTTAAGTCTATATCGTTAGATGTAAAGAATTTGGTTTTCCATTTCATCTGCTGTGGTGGAATCCAGGATTATGAGCAACCTCTGCACAATTTCCGAGTATGGTTTCCTGACAGCAATGATAATTCCAGAATGCCACTTCCCTGTATTAAAGTATATCCGTGCAAGATCTTCAAAATCAGTACGATTATGCGTTAAAATAGTATACCGTTGACTTGTCGCGTATTCTAACTGTTCAGCATCTGTTGCACCGAGTTGTCCTGCTTGTTGCGCTGTTGTTGCCTGGAAACCCCGAGATTGCAAAAGACTTGCGACCAGTACGTCAACATCTTCGTCCAAATAAACATGAATAAAAATATCAGTCATACGTTCCGAACTCGTGGATCAATAAGTTCGTCTGGAATACGGTTGCGCTCAATGTATTCATTGATTTCTGCCTGATGATCCAGATAATAGCTGAGTGCATCAAATACCTGTGATAGACCAAGATGGGTTAACCGCTGAGGAATTTCCTCCGGCGAGACTCCGATGCGCCACATTTCCACTATTGCCCTGACTGGTGTGCGGGTGCCTTTGATAATGGGTTCGCTATTCAGTATTTCGTCATTTCTGACAATGTGACAATGATCTGTTAACCTTACCATTAATGATTACTCCGTGAAGGGTAAATCTCAGATCAATTTTAGCTTGACGATGCTTTCTGAGAGTAAATTCATGGGAATTCTTGTCGTGCGAGCATCTTGCTCGCGACCCATTCCCAATTTAAATGCATGACCGCTTAATTTACGTAAAGTCTTGCTGGAGCATAGTGTCGCACTTTAAAATGGTATAATAACAAGCTAAAAATGCTAGTTGATTTAGCTGGTGTGTGAAATTTGGAAAAAAATATTTTTATAGGCACGTTTAAGTCTATGTCATCAAACCTTAAAACTCTATCAAAATTAGAACAACAAACTCCGCCTATTCCGTCAACGTTTCGCCTCTCTCCCTTAATTCGGATCACGCTGTTGAGTCTATATGTGGCGCTAACTGTACCTCTA
Organism: Coleofasciculus sp. B1-GNL1-01; assembly: GCF_040220235.1. Classification (NCBI taxonomy): domain Bacteria; kingdom Bacillati; phylum Cyanobacteriota; class Cyanophyceae; order Coleofasciculales; family Coleofasciculaceae; genus Coleofasciculus; species Coleofasciculus sp. B1-GNL1-01. The sequence continues at coordinate 17,312 of NZ_JAVJTO010000026.1, read as the reverse complement.
CCCTTTTTAGCCCAAGTGTCTTCGGCTCCCGTACCACCAGCATTGCTGTGGGGAGGAATTGGTTTGGGTTTATTAGCGCTGTATGGGGCGTTGAGTGAACGAGTCATTGTGGGTGACGAGAAAATTCAGGTGACTTATCCAAAATGGGTTCCTCGTTTTTTCCGTAAGGGTTGGGAGTTACCTTGGGCGGATGTTAAAGATTTAAAAATGCGGACGACGGGACAAGGGGGATTAGTTTACTATTTTGTAAGCCAGTCATCGGAGCAGGCGTATTTACTACCTATGCGTGTGGTGGGTTTTGCTCGGTTAGTTAAGTTGGTGGAAACGTATACGGGTATCGATACCACTGATATCCGTCCATTGGCACAACCCTGGATGTATCTCATTTTGTTAGGATTGACGCTGTTGTTATTGCTTGTCGATGGTTGGACAATTTGGACGGTTTTTAGCCAAGGTTTGATGGCTTGAAATTTTTAACCAATCCGACGGTTCGAGGGGCGTGATACCCTTAAGTGCAGTAGACTTTATCGGTTTTATGGGTGTACGTCGGTTATTGGTGTAAACTTAAGCAAAAATCTGCAATACCTTGATTTTACCCCACCCTAACCCTCCCCTTATCAAGGGGAGGGAATTGGAATAGGTTTAAGTTTACACGAATCATATCGATGTCACCTAAAAATACTAATCTATCAGTTTTTTACTCTACTATAATATAAAATGAATTCAACTCAAGACTATATGCATAATTTTGCTATAAAAAAGCAAGAAGTTATGGAGTTAGTTGATGCATTAATTAACAAACAAAAAGCTATTGATGGATCATCAAAATCTCGCCAAAAGATTCTTGATGAGATTTCTAATATTTTAGTTTTTATTCAACGGATTGAAAGACTAAGTATAAAAAAGAAGCAAGTTGACCGAGGACATGAACCCAGAGTTCTAGAACTTACCAGTATCCTTGACGTTTTAATTCCAGCGATTAAATCGGTTGTGGATGACAAAGCGGGTATTTCTCTGGTCAAACAGACCCGAATTAGGCTGTTGCGATCGCTCCGCCGACACGAACCATTTTTCCTAATCCTTAGACGCTCAATTCTTAATAGTTTTGTCGATATTTACTATTTAGATTCAGTCCCGACCAAAGTTATTATCGGACTATGCTTTCCCTTTTCGTTTGCCGGGATTATTGCGCTGATTTCTTCCGTTTATTTTTTGAATTATGGAACTCAAACTTCCGAACTATCCCAAGTTAGTGAATCCTTGGAGAAAATCAGCAATGAACGTGAAGAAATAAAACAAAGCTTAGCCGATATGGAGGCACCCCAAAGAACCTTAAGTTCATTAGGTGCGGGCAGCCGTCCAACTTCCATGGAAGAAAGAATCCGTGAGATTGAATCAACCTTGACATCCCTCGAAGATCAGGTCAAGGAAGAACTTCAATTAATGCAGGAACAAAATCAACCCGATAAACAATTAACCATCACCTTGCCCTTTGGTTTGGAAACAATTTCTTTATCCCCCGAAGATTCTCAAATTATTTTCCGAGTGTTTGTGGTGGGTGCATCGGGAGCGTTGGGAAGTGTGGTCAGTATTTTAATTCGACTCAAGGAGTTTGATGTAGAGTTTCGAGAAATCCTCGATCCAGTTATTCCCTTTTTAATCGGGGCGTTTAAGCCAATTATTGGGGCATCATTTGGTGTTTTTATGTACACCCTAATTAGTTCTGGACTGATTCCCCTGGATACGAACCCAACAGAGGCTACGGGTAGAAAAGAAGAATTATTTTATTTTGCGATCGCGTTTACCGTGGGATTTAGTGAACGGTTAGCCAAAGATGTGATTGCCCGGGCGGAAACGACGGTAAAACTGGGAAACGTTAAAGAAATCCGAGAAATCAGAGAAATAGAGGAATCAGGAGAAAAATAAGTAACCATGAACTCACCCCCGATATCTGATGGTTCATTATCGCCGACGCTGGCTCAACTCCAACTCAAGCAAGTGAGTTTGGTGACAGCCGCAAAAGGCGCGATTCCAGCAACACCTATTCTCAGCGACATTTCTTTTGGCGTGGCTAGAGGCGATCGCATAACATTAATTGGTCCCTCTGGTGCGGGCAAAAGTTCACTGCTGCGGCTATTGAACCGATTGAGTGATCCCACCAGCGGTATGATTTATCTGGATAATCAAGATATTCAAACCATTCCCGTACTACAGTTACGACGGCAAATTATGCTGGTTTCCCAAGAACCAAAACTATTGGGAATGACGGTACGGGAGGCGCTGGCTTATCCGTTGGTGTTACAGCAGCTCGGAAAATCCGCGATTGCGCGGAGCGCAGTACCAGAGGGAATCGCACAACGGATTGAAACCTATCGGGAACGGCTGCACATCCCCAATGATTGGCTGGAACGCACAGAATTACAACTTTCCGTCGGACAACGACAACTGGTTGCGATCGCACGGGCTTTAGTTTGTCAACCTAAAATTATCCTATTGGATGAACCGACATCCGCCCTTGATGTGGGGACAGCTTCTCATGTTTTGGGTGTCTTGGCTGACATGGCAAAGCAGGAGCAGATTACGGTTTTAATGGTGAATCATCAGTTAGACATGGCTCAACTCTTCTGTAATCGAGTATTGTATCTCCAGACAGGTCAACTCATGCAAGATACATCAGCGACTAATTTGGACTGGAACCTGTTACGAGATTCCTTAGTCAAAGCCGAAGCGCAAGCAGCACAAGAGTGGGGAGTGGAAGAGTTTTAAGCCAACCTTCGAGGGAACCTGGTTTGTAGGGGCGGGTTTAGGGACTTTCTTATCGCGATTGATGGTAACGTTTGTACAAAACCCGCCCTTACTCAATTTTGACTCCCTTATCCCCCTGTACCCCTACACCAAAAACACTATTGTCGCCCAGCGGTACTCGCAGCTACGGGTGCAACATCTGGTCGAGACGTTGGATAATTATGATCTGCTTCTCCTCCAGTTGATTGGCTGCGTTCGAGCATTTCTGGATTAAACCGATAACCCACATTCCGCACCGTTTGAATTAAACTGGGTTGTCGGGGATCAGTTTCAATTTTTTTGCGTAGTGAGAGGACATGGGTATCAATAGTACGGGGATTATCAATAGCATCGGGCCACGCCCGACGTAGTAACTCTGAACGACTTAAGGGTAATCCTTCTGCTTGAGTAAGAACGTAGAGTAAACTAAATTCCTGAGGCGTTAAATCAACAAACTCCCCTTTGTAACACACCCGGCGCTGAACTAAATCAATTTTGAGATCACCATATTCCAGCGTCATTGGTACAGCCGTCATCCGGATACGTCGAATCAGTGCCTCGACTCTTGCCAGAAATTCCTGCATTCCAAAGGGTTTGGTTAGATAATCATCGGCACCAGCTTTTAACCCTTGGACGATATCAACTTCATGATTACGGGCAGACAGCATTAAAATTAACGAATGTCGCTGCTGGTGAATCCAGCGACAAAACTCTACCCCGTCACCATCGGGTAAGTCAGAGTCGAGAATGACGAGAGTAGGTTGGCGATTGTAGAATGTCTCTCTAGCTTGATAGAGGGAGGCAGATTGATAAACCCAATAGCCCGCTTGCTGCAAGTGCCAACCTAGCAGCGATCGCAAATGGGGATTCCCCTCGATAATCTGAATACAAACCGATGCTCCCACGGCATTTTGTTTCCTTTTTCGGCATTGTTACTCAGGTTAACAAAGCTAATGTCAAGATTTTGTAACAACTGTTACTGTGATAGCTGAGGGGGCGGGGTGTCGGAAAAATTTGCTTTCAACTCAGTTGACACCAATGCTTACTCGCTGCTTCAGGTGTGACATTTTGTGGTACGCTAAGTTTCCAAGCATCCATTTGAGACAATCTATTACTATCGTCCTCTGCGTTACCTCTGTTATTATGTCTATGTCAAAAAAAGCTCGTCCGACCCGGGGGCAGTTGGAACGCCGCCTCTCTCAAGGAATACAATCACTGTACCGTGAGCAACTTGGACATCAACCTGGCAAAATAACAGCCAGTATTCAAGGTGATAGAGTTACGCTGATTCTGGAAGATGCTGTAACTCAGCCGGAGCAGTTACTTGCTAACCAAGGAGAGAAAGACCTAACTGAGAAGGTGCGCTCAGATTTAGATGCTGCCATCAAGCCTCAATTGAGAGAGCGAATCCAGGAAATTTTGGGAGTAAAGGTGGTTGATTTGCTTAGTGATACCACTCTAGAAACTAAAAGGGAGGGAATCATCGCTGTACTAGCTGAGACGCCTCAATTTCGCTGTTCGGGTTCAGCCGCACAACAGCCAACTCATCAAGCTTCTTAAGACGTTAGTGATTGTCATTTGTCTGTCATTTTTTCAATAAAACCTCTATGGCTTACGATTATTAGAACCTAGATTGTTAATTCTAAAAATGTACGTTGACAACAATTAATATAAATAAATGCCAAATAATGGCAAATTATTTAGAGAAAGCCTTAAAATAATCCTTATTGAGATAAATTATGAAATTCAAGCTAGGCTGTCAATTAAACTATAGTGTTGCGGCAAGTAGCACTTTTATTTTTAATCTCAGCGTTGTTGAGAAAAAACATCAAAAAATTCTGCAAGAAAGCTTGCGAATTGAACCATCCCTGGATTATGAGGAGTATGTTTCTCCTCGGATGGAAAACCGATATCTACGAGTCCATTTACCCCAAGGTGACTTACAGGTGTCCTATCAAGCAACTGTGGATTTATATTATCGGGATGAAGACCCCAGTTCGATTCCAGAAAATCCTCCGCATAAGTTACCGTTAGAAACGTTACATTACCTCTACCCATCGCGTTACTGTGAGTCAGATCGGCTGATGCGTCTGGCACAGAATGAGTTTGGTAATTTGATTCCTGACTATTCCAGAGTTACGGCAATCTGTAACTGGATTTACGATAATGTCACCTATTTATCGGGTAGCACGAATCAACATACCTCGGCTTATGATACCGCGACAGAACGAGCAGGGGTTTGTCGAGATTTTGCCCATTTGGGAATTGCTTTTTGTCGGGCGTTGAATATTCCAGCTCGATTTGTGACGGGATATGCTTATAATTTAGAACCGCAAGATTTTCATGCCTATTTTGAGGCGTATTTAGGCGATCGCTGGTATTTGTTTGACGCCAGCCGACTCGCCCCCTGTAATGGGTTAATTCGCATTGGTATTGGGCGCGATGCGGCTGATGTCGCGTTTGCCACTATTTTTGGTGATGTTCAGATGAACTATAAGGATGTGTTTGTCGAAGCGGTTCCGGATCAGGATGGAAAAACGCCTGAACTCCCCGACTATACCAATCGTGCGATCGCGTTAATATAACAGCAGGCTTCAAGGCAGGAAGGAGGTTATTTATCTAGTTTCTAACGTAGGTGAGGTACAGATGTTTCCCCAGCGCGTCTTTATTCATTCAAATAAGATTCTTTTTTATGTCAGAAAGTTTTACCATGACCGTTAAAGGATGAATTGGAGAAGGCATAAAGCCGCAACGTTCCACGTAAAAATCTTTCACATTTTCGTTAAGGGCATGAATTAGAATCGCTCTAATCCCTAGTATCTCCGATGCTTGTAGAGTACGCTTTACAGCATCTTTGATCATTCCCATACCAATTCCCTTTCCTTGATGATGAATATCAACAGCCAGTCTACCCATTACTACGACTGGGATTGGATCGGGCATATTTCTTTTGATTTTACCGGGAGCTTCAATATGAGAAACCTGACCATTAGCTAAACAGTAGTATCCTACTACTTTGTTTTCCCAACAGACTACATAAGTGCGTGATGAACCAAGGGTTTCATTGTTAAGAGCGCGTGTTTTTAACCATTGATTTAAGCTTATCTCGCCACAATCAAATGACTCTATATCATGGGTTGGTTGAATATGTTCCGGTGGGGTATACTTCATGAGGTAATTACCACAGAATAATAATTATTCCCAAGGAGATTTTACCTGAAGCAATTGATGTAACTTTTCATTTTTCTCTGGGGGCATATCAAGAGCTTGATTAAAAGCCTTCCACTGATCATCATTAAGGCGGAACAATCTCCAATCTAGCAATGCCTCTTCTGCTGCTCGATAGGCTGCGTCTAACATAAAAGCACTCCGAGTCTTGCCACAAACAGATGCCGCTGTATCTATGAGATCAAGCTGATTGGGTTCAACTCTCATATTGACGACAAGGGAGCGCTTGTCTTTATTGGTTTTATCAAGAAACGCCATAGTTACTCTCTACTTTAGAGTTTTAGGTATGTGTGTACATTGTATATACAAAAAACCACGATAGTCAACAAGTACAGCACTAAGTAGGTGGACACAATTAAAATTAACGGTTGAGATTAGGCAACAGGGAACAGGCAACAGAACAGTAAAGAATATCCTCTCCCTGCTTTGGTACTGTTATAAAATAGACAGATAAGCTGAAGTCAGTAGCGGGTTCGAGGACAGGTTCCGTAGGGATACAGCGTTGCCGTGCCTCCTGCCTATTGGATTCAACGCCATGCACGCCGACTGATTCCACTTATCCAATCCACGAGAACCGTCAGCATAATTAAACAGGCGATAGTGGTAACAATACCGGGCGCGTCAAAACTACTCAATTGTTCACTCAATAACCGCCCTAATCCACCCGCCCCCACTAATCCCACAATTACCGTTTCTCGCATACAGACTTCCCAACGGTACAGACTATACGCCAGAAAACGGGGCAATGTCATCGGTAGCACCCCATATAAAAACACCAACGCAGCGGGGGTTCCCTGAGCTTTCAAGGCTTGTAATGGAGGTTGGGGGATATTTTCTGTCACTTCTGCCATCAACCGCCCTAAAATCCCCAAATTGTGCATCCCCAACGCGATCGCACCCGGTAAAATACCCGGAAATAAGATAAACAGCGCCACTAACGCCCAAATTGGTGCAGGAATTGCCCGACACACCAATAAAATCGCCCGGGTGAGTAAAAAGGTAATCCATACCCAAATTTTCTCGCCTCGCCCTCTTCCTTGACGACTCGGATTGAGTAATCCTCCAGGTAGGAAAAAATTACGAGTTGCCGGAAACGAGAGTAAAATACCACCTATACTCGCTAAAGCGATCGCGAGAATGGACATGGAGAGGGTTTGGGTTGATAATCGGACTAATTCTGGCAATTGTTCCCAGCTGATATCCGGTGGAAAGGATACGGTTATCGCATCCGCCAATAATTTCCCAGTACGGGGTGACCAAAGTTGAGTAAAGTCAGGATGGACATACCAAAAGCAAAAGGGGATGAGTAGCGCCACTGCGATACCCGCCAGAGTAATCCACGGATCACGCTGATAGGATTTCCTTGGAGACGTAGAACCTTGATCAGCATTTAAATCCAGGCGACTGGTACAGCCTAAGCGATCGCGTAACCAAGCGCTACTCAAATCAACCATCCCATTTAAGATAAATAGGGCATAGAAAAATGTCCACAATTGCTGATAACGCAGTGACTGCAAACTTAGGAAAATCTCATATCCTAATCCCCCAGCCCCGATAATTCCCAACACCGCCGCCGAACGAATCGAACATTCAAAGCGATAAAATGTATAGGAGAGAAGATTTAAAAAGGCTTGGGGAATCAGCGTATACAGAAACGCGGTTAACGGTGCAACCCCACTATTAAGCAGCGTAATTAGCGGTTGACGAGGCGTCTCATCCAGAATTTCGGCAAAAACCTTCGCCACCACCGCCCCAAAGGGAATCGCGATCGCTAAAATGGCGACTAAGGGATCAAGTCCCCAAATATTCACAAAAAACAGTCCCCACAGCATTTCGTGAATCGCCCTGGGAACCGCCAACAATCCCCGCAAACTCAACCAAATTTGAGAAGGGTGTCTCTCGATTGAACCCGGAGAAACCGCCAACCACCACACCTCTGAGGTGAAAATTCCGCCCACAATTCCCAGCACCACACTGAGAAACGTACCACAGACGGCATAAGCTAACGTGGTAAGCGTCGCCTCTAAGGTTAATTGGAGAAACTCAAGGCTTAACTCCGGTTGTAGACTGGCTTGGAGGAATCGCCCCAATAAGGAAAATCCACCTGGATTCAAGATATCCTCTCCCCAGATACCCGCCTGGTAAAGAGAAAGTGCGATCGCGCCGATAAATACTAATCCCCAAGCTGTTTGTGGGTTGAGAATTGGGGGACGAGATAAGGGCTGAGGTGTCAAAACTGCCGTTTTTCTGTCTTTAGTATGAAGGAAATTGTAGGGGTTTATTGCCACTATGGGAAAGTATGCCCAGAGTCTCACCAACCGCTTAGGGTTGAAACCCAAGACTAAAATCCCAAGTCAGCCTTAGCTGACTGAATAAGAGTTTTAGTCGTCTTGAGACGACTTGCGCTTTTAGCCAAGAACTTGAGTTCTTGGCGAGTGTCGGGGCTTATTGACAAAGGTGCAAGTATCGGGTATCGCCCATTTCCTAGCTCCCTGTTGCCTTTAAAGACTATTAAAGACTATCTATGCCGCTATTAAAAATGAAATTACACCTCAGCAAACTGCGTCAAATCCTAGCCTTGTTTTTAATTCCAATTTGCCTGATTTTTGGTTTAGCGATCGCAGACAATAATAGCGACGCCTTAGCCACCCCTCTAACGCCTACAGCACAATTAACCCCAGCCCATCCTCAATCTGAGAAATCTGTCGATTTAGACAAAGGGAGTGAACAAGCGAAAAAGGCATCAGAAAAGGCATTTGAGGGCTTAGAGACAACCAAGGAATTGATTGGCAAAACCGAGAAAAGAAAGCAGGCGATTGAACATGGACGGAAAAAGGCAAGCCGTAAATTAGACTCGATGGCTAAAAAAGCCGAAAAAGCTAAAAAATCAGAAGAATCCTTGAACCACACCGAAAAACTAACACTTGATCGGATAACTGACGGTAAATAATCCAGTTTAAATCAGATCTGGCAATTGAGTCGGGCGCACGTCTATGCGCCCCTACGGTTTCCTGGATGATTTGTCCCGATCAGATCCCCAACTTATTCCAGAAATCGGGGATCTAATTAATTGGCGTTCACCCTACGGCGCAAACCCCACCAATTGAGGCTTGTATGTCTGAATCGCTTTCATGTACTGCGCCCGTTCAAAGCCACTTTCATCAGGACAGTTAATCTGACTCATGCTACCCTGCATCTGCTTGATAGACTCGTATTCATGTTCCTCCATCCAATGGCGCACCTCTTGCTCAATGTCTTGCAGATTGCCAATCCCATGACGCAGCAGTACACTGACGATTTCCGTCACTTTCGCACCTGCCATCATCATTTTGATCACATCCTGCCCTTTATGTACCCCACTGGTAGCAGCAAAGTCCACCGACAGACGACCATACAAAATCGCAATCCAGCGCATGGGTAAGCGCATCGCTTGCGGGGTACTCAGCAAGATATTGGGTGAAACTTCCAACTCCTCAATATCAATATCCGGCTGGTAAAATCGATTGAAAAAGACCAAACCATCCGCACCCGCCTCCGTCAACCGCTTCGCCATATTTGCCATATTGCTGAAGAAGGGACTGAGTTTAATCGCCACCGGAATACTCACCTCAGATTTCACCGCTTGCAGAATATCAAGATAATTCTGCTCAATTTCCGCCCCCGTCTGATCCATATCCGTGGGGATGCTGTAGATATTCAACTCCAGCGCATTTGCCCCCGCCTGCTCAATTTCCTTGGCGTAGTGCGTCCAGCCGCCCACCGTAGCACCATTAAGACTAGCGATGATCGGCATATTCACCGTCTCTTTTGCCTTACGGATATGCTCTAAATATTGCTCCGAACCCACATGAAAGACTTCTGCTTCCGGGAAATAGGTCAGGGCTTCGGCAAAACTTTCAGTACCATACTCTAAGTGATGGTGTAACTCCAACTTTTCTTGGCGCAGTTGTTCTTCAAATAAGGAATGCAGCACCACAGCCGCCGCGCCTGCATCCTCCATGCGCTTGATATTGTCCACATCTTCGGTCAAGGGTGCCGCTGCACCAACGACGAGGGGCGATCGCAATTCTAACCCGAGATATGTTGTTGTCAGATCCATCCGTTTAAACCTCTCAATTCTTTATGGGTAATCCTGTGGAGGGGTGTAGAGACGCGCCATGGCGCGTCTCTACTGTTATTTAGGTATTCGTCGGTTCCTTAACTTCCTCACCGGTTTGGGTTGTCTGACCATTCCCATGACCGTTGTGGGTGTCCAACTGACGGGCTGCCAGATATTGGTACATCTGCCACCGGGTTTGCACATCCTGTTGCGCTTCTTGCAGGAGACGTTTAGCATCTTCTGGCTTACTCTTGGTCAGCATCTTGAAGCGGTTTTCTTGATACATGGATTGTTCCACCGGGAATTTCGGACTCCGCATATCCAGTTGCAGGGGATTCTTCGCTTCTTTGACTAAATCGGGATTGAAGCGATACAGCAACCAGCGCCCGGACTCAACCAACGCCTTGTGATGAGACATCGATGTGGTCATATTAATCCCGTGGGCAATACAGTGCGAATACGCCAGGATTAGGGATGGACCATTATACGCCTCCGCTTCTAAGAACGCCTTCAGGGTATGTTCATCCCGCGCCCCCATTGCCACACTAGCAACGTAGACATTCCCGTAGGTCATCGCAATTAAACCGAGGTCTTTCTTCGGTGCGGGTTTACCTGCTGCGGCAAATTTCGCCACCGCCCCCCGTGGAGTAGCTTTGGACGCTTGACCCCCCGTGTTGGAATACACCTCAGTATCCAACACCAAGATATTCACATTACGACCACTGGCAATCACATGGTCTAAACCACCGTAACCAATATCATACGCCCAGCCGTCACCACCGATAATCCAGACACTCTTCTTGACTAGGTAATCGGCTAAACTTAACAACTGCTTGGCTTCAGGAGAGTTCATCCCTTGCAGTTTCTGCTTGAGTTGGGCGACTCGTTCCCGTTGTTCCCAGATATCGGCTTCGGATTTCTGGTCGGCGTTGAGAATCCCACTGACTAAGTTATCGCCAATCTCACCCGCTAACGTTTGCACTAACTCAGCGGCAAATTGGGTGTGTTTGTCAATGGATACGCGGAAGCCAATACCAAATTCGGCGTTATCTTCAAATAAGCTATTCGACCAAGCTGGTCCACGTCCTTCCGCGTTTTGCGCCCATGGTGTAGTCGGTAGGTTCCCACCGTAAATCGAGGAACAGCCTGTGGCATTTGCCACCACCATGCGATCGCCAAATAGTTGAGTCGCCAGTTTTAGATAAGGCGTTTCACCACAACCCGCACAAGCGCCGGAGAACTCAAATAGGGGTTCTTGCCATTGCTGCTGACGAATCCGGTCTAAATTTAAGGAACGGCGATCGGGATTAGGAATATCTAAGAAGAAGTCCCAATTTTCCTGTTCTTGATCCCGCAACGGTAACTGGGATTCCATGTTAATCGCCTTCAGCTTCGGCTGAGACTTATTCTTCGCCGGACAAACATCGACACAAATTCCGCAACCCGTACAGTCTTCTACCGCTACCTGAATCGTAAATTTCTGTCCCTCATACTCTTTATCACGAGTATCGATAGACTTAAAAGAAGCTGGGGCATTTTCTAACACCTGCGGGTCATAAGACTTGCCTCGGATCACCGCATGGGGGCAAACCATGACACACTTACCACACTGGACGCAGACATCGGGGTCCCAAACCGGGACTTCTAATGCCACATTGCGTTTTTCCCATTTGGTTGTACCCGTAGGGAATGTCCCATCTACAGGTAAAGCACTCACAGGCAGGTCATCGCCACCCCGCGCCATCATCTTACCTAACACATCCCGAACAAAGGCTGGGGCGGTGTCGGGAACCGGGGGACGCATATCCACAGTGCTGTCCAGGCTATCTGGCACTTGCACTTCATACAGATGCGCCAAAGCATTGTCCACCGCCTCAATATTCATGCGGACAACTTCTGCACCCTTCTTGCCGTAAGTCTTTTCGATGTACTGCTTAATTTTCGCGATCGCTTCTTCTTTGGGTAAGATATTCGCCAGTTCAAAGAAGCAGACTTGCATCACGGTGTTAATCCGTCGTCCCATCCCACTGTTAATGGACACTTGGTTGGCGTCAATAACATAGAACTTCAAGTTCTTATTGACAATTTCCTCTTGCACTGGACGCGGCAGTAGACCCCAGACTTCATCGGGTCCAAAGGGACAATTCAGCAGGAAGGTTGCACCAGGGGCAGCACTACTAAGGACGTTCAATTTTTCCAGGAACACCCACTGGTGACAAGCCACAAAGTTGGCTTGGCTAATCTGGTAGGTTGAACGAATCGGTTCTGGACCAAAGCGCAGGTGAGAAACGGTAACAGCACCGGATTTCTTGGAGTCGTAAACGAAGTAACCTTGGGCGTAGTTATCGGTTTCTTCGCCAATAATCTTGATCGAGTTCTTATTCGCGCCCACAGTACCATCTGACCCTAAGCCATAGAACACACAACGCACCACGCTTTCGGGTTCCGTGGAGAAGTTGGGATCGAAGGAGAGGCTGGTATTGGTCAAGTCATCGTTGATGCCAATGGTAAAGTGGTTCTTAGGTTGATCAGCCGCCAGGTTATCGAAAATCCCCTTCACCATCGCGGGGCTAAATTTCTTAGAGGATAAGCCATAGCGTCCACCGACAACCTTGGGTTTAGGTGTATCGGCTTCCCAGGCTTCCTGAACGGCTGTTACCACATCCAAATACAGGGGTTCACCACCTGCACCCGGTTCTTTGGTGCGGTCTAGAGCCGCGATACTCTTGGTGGTCGTAGGTAATGCCTTAACCAATTGTTTCATGTCAAAGGGGCGATACAGCCGCACTTTGATCATCCCCACTTTTTCACCCTGTTTGTTCAGGTAATCCACGGTTTCATGGGCGGTTTCTGTGCCAGAACCCATGAGGATAATCACTCGTTCGGCATCGGGGGCACCGTAATATTGGAACAGTTCATACTTGCGCCCGGTGAGTTCGGCAAATTTGTCCATGGTGTTCTGGACAATTCCCGGACAGGCGTTGTAGTAGGGGTTAACGGTTTCCCGCGCTTGGAAATAGACATCCGGGTTTTGGGCGGTTCCTCGCAGAACGGGGCGATCTGGGGTGAGACCCCGCGCCCGGTGTTCCATTACCCGTTCATCATTGATCATTTCCCGCAGATCTTCTTCTGCCAGGAGTTCAATTTTCTGAACTTCGTGGGAGGTGCGGAAGCCATCAAAGAAATGGATAAAGGGAACGCGGGATTCGAGGCTAGCGGCGTGGGCAATCAATGCTAGGTCATGTGCCTCTTGGACTGATCCCGACGCCAACAGACCAAAGCCGGTAGCACGACACGCCATCACATCTTGGTGATCCCCAAAAATGGACAAGGCTTGGGCGGCTAGCGATCGCGCGGCGACATGGATCACGGCTGAGGTCATTTCCCCAGCGATTTTGTAGAGGTTGGGTAGCATTAACAGCAAGCCCTGAGAGGCTGTGAATGTGCTGGTCAATGACCCTGCCTGCAATGCACCATGAACCGTACCTGCCGCGCCAGCTTCACTCTGCATTTCAATGATTGAGGGAACAGTACCCCAGAGGTTCTTGCGACCTTCTGAAGACCAGGCATCTGCCCATTCTCCCATGGGTGAAGCGGGGGTGATCGGATAAATGGCAATCACTTCATTGAGTGGGTAGGCAACGCGAGCTACCGCTTCGTTTCCGTCTAGAGTTGCAATCGTTCGTTTCGTCATAGTTACAAACCTTTATGGGTTGCTAGGTAATCTTTTTTGTTTGGGGCGCTAAACTTCAACTTAATTCCTTATCTATTGCAAATCCCCTATTAATTTCGTCTCTTCCACTACAAAACGTCAATTCTATTGGTAATCGAATTAGCATAAATGTTCCAATTGAGTCCTTCTTTGAACAACGTCAATGTTGTTTTTTCTAGATAGCATAAATCGACATTAAACCCCCAAGCTATATGGCTGACGGTCGTTTCCGGAATTGGTTAACGGTCTTTTAACCTTCCCGCCTTCTTCCGGATACTCTTCTATTATCTAACAAAAATTTAGCAATTTAGGTAGTCTAACTTTTTTTTAATTTATTTAAGACTTTTGCAACTCCCTACCTTAAAATAATCTAAAGAATAAGCTGTATTCGTTTTTACAAGCTGGGATATTTTAACTTAATTAAGTATTAGTACAAAATGATGAAGAAATATTGCATTTCGTAAATATTTCTCAGCTTCTCAGCCATTGAGGGAGATGGGCAAAAAAAAGAGAGTTCCCTAGATCAACCCGTTCATCTGATTGGTCGCAGTACGGCATGGTTGCTAGACTAGCACTATACTCGTCACTATCGGCAACGAGTGCGATCGCTAACCCTGTTGGGTGTCGGTGTGTCCGCCGTCGCCAATTCAGTCATCGCTGGGATTGGGCTAAGTTTAAACTATACTCTATATCTTGACCACACATTCCAGAATTAATTGTGAGCCTAGTTCTTCAAGTTCTAACTATCAACGATGAGTTGAAAGACTTTGAGCTGCTGTTTCAACTTTGGCAGCAAGTCAACCAGACAGACTTGGAAGTAGTCTTCGATTTCTCTGGATGCAGCTTTCTACGACAAAATGCTGTAGCTTTTATAGGTGGGTTAGCCCGCTTAATTGAATCCCAGGGGCGTAAGGTTAGCTTCAAGTAGGATACACTTTACAATCCAATCCGGATAAATCTTCAACAAAATGGTTTCATGCACATCTTTGGGGAGGGTGTAGAGCCTTGGGAAGGAAACTCCATCCCATATAGAGAAGACCGATATCTAGACAACAGCGGTTTAGTAGACTACCTATCTGAACAATGGTTAGGTCGTGGCTGGGTTCATATCGATCAGTTATTGAAAAACCATATTGTTTCAACCGTCTGGGAAATCTATGCAAATGCCTTCGAGCATGGACAAACAAATATTGGGGTTTTTAGTTGCGGACAGCACTACCCCACTCTGGGAGAACTGAAACTTACCGTAGTCGATTTTGGGGTTGGTATTCCTCGCAACGTTCGCGATTTCTTGAACCAGACTGATTTATCAGCAGATGAGACTATCAAATGGGCATTTAGGCGAGGGACAACCACCAAACATGGTATAGCAAGGGGCATAGGACTTGACTATTTAAAACAATTTGTCAGGGTGAATGAGGGAAAACTAGAGATTTTCAGTCATAATGGATATGTCATAATTGATAAAACACAAGAAACGTATCAGAGTAGTCAAAGTTTCTTTGAGGGAACACTGGTCAATATCACACTTAAATCTGATGAGTCTTATTACTCACTAGACTCGCTGAACTCTGAACCCAGTGAGGAGCCGCTGTTCTAAAGGGAGGTCAGAATGATGAAAAAATACAATATCTACGACCTGGTGGGCAAATACTGCATGACTCTTGAAGATGGTCAAAAGGTTTACAAACTCATTCACCCGGAACTGAAAGCAGAGCGTCCTGTCGAGGTAGACTTTGCTGGAGTGAATATTTTTGCGTCTCCTTTTTTTAACTTTGCCATTGGTCAATTGCTAGGAGACATAAAACCAGAAACCCTCAACCGTTTGCTTAAAGTGTCTAACCTCAACCCAGTTGGCAAACAGGTACTCAAAGCGGTGATTGAGAACTCGAAGCGGTATTACTCAGATGAGTATACTCGCAAAGCAGTAGATAAAGTCGTTAGCGAACAAGCAAATAGTCTTTGATGGTAATCAACTACACAGTTCAGGCTGAGGTTTTTGATATTCACTCTGATATCCCAAAACAGGATGACATTTTTCTTGTTGACACTAATGTCTGGTACTGGCTCACCTATACCCAAGCTAGTACCTCAGCACTATCTTATCAGACTAATGTGTATCCGTCCTATTTAATGAAAGCTATTTCTGTTCAAGCTTCACTCCGATACTGTGGTCTTTCCCTAGCAGAGTTAGCACACAATATTGAGACAACAGAACGAAAAATTTTTTCCGCCACAATAAAAGCCAAAGACTATCGCCACAACCATCCATCGCAAAGAGCTAATGTTGTAGCTGAAGTTCAAACCGCTTGGAGTCTGGTTACATCTATGGCTTCATGTATTGATATTACAGTGGATGATGTTAGCATTAACAAATCTCTAGTCAGACTCCAGACTCAACCCCTTGATGGTTACGATCTGCTCATACTCGAAGCAATAGATCAAGCAGGAATCGTGAACGTGATTACGGATGATGGTGACTATGTAACTGTTCCGGGAATCCAAGTTTTTACAGCAAACCGTAACGCGATCGCGGCTGCCGCGAATCAGGGTAAACTTTTGACGAGGTAGAAATGTGCTTTTGCTTTTTATTCAAACATTACAAGTTAGATTTTGCCGATTTGATGGGTGCAAGCCTATGCGCCCCTACAGTTTCCTCACGCCGGGGTGAGGAGTTGCAAATTATTAAGTATTTTTACTCAATATGCTTATCTATAAAAAGTAGTACTTTCCGGAGTGGATAGATAAGTCAAAAGAATGATTTCTGACATAAAAATAAGTCATAGTGCTAAACTATTAACACAAGGTTAAGTCCTGACGAGCGGGTAACCAAAAGTTCGTCATGCTATGCCTTATTTATTTGGCAAATCATCTACGTTCAAGTCCGTGAATATTCCAATTTCTCAATCCACTCTTGCTATTACTCATATCCATATTTTTACAGCGTATCGGGGTTACCTACTCACTGTTTTCTTTTCCAAGCTTCACTGTTGGCAGTTCCGGGTAACTACAGGGTAAGCTCATCTAATTTGGTATAAATTGTACTTGACAAAAGTCAGACTCATTATGGAGTAAGAGAAGGGTTTGCGATCGCGCCCCTAACGGGGTAAGCCAAAACTGTTATCGAGCGGTCATTATGAAAGAAGACGAAGGGGTTTGCGATCGCGCCCCTAACGGGGTAAGCCAAAACTGTTATCGAGCGGTCATTATGGAGGAAGACGAAGGGGTTTGCGATCGCACCCCTAACGGGGTAAGCCAAAACTGTTATCGAGCGGTCATTATGGAGGAAGACGAAGGGGTTTGCGAGTACGCCCTTGATGGAGGTAAGTCAAACTATAATCTATAAACTATAGCAATCCTATTTAGGTTGTGGCAAAATTCCATACTGAAAAATTTTCGGAAAATCGAATATTTGACCATCAGCAAAAAATTCAAATAGCCACTTAACTATTTTAAAAGAGCTGCAAAGATGATAAAATTGTCTAATGA
>NZ_JAVJTO010000025.1:0-10981 GCF_040220235.1 Coleofasciculus sp. B1-GNL1-01 | reverse complement strand
TGGCTGGGGGAACTTCAGTTTAACGGTTACTGGAGCGACGCTCTCGATAATTCCTCCACATATCCTGATGCTCTGGCGAACCAAGTCCCTCCTGTAGCACACTTAGAACTCGCGACATCTCTCCCCGCAACAGCGCCTGCATATCCAACCGTAACCCTGGAAAAAAGAGACTACTCAACATTCCCAAGGAATCCGCTTGCTGCTGTCGATACTCCCCCTGCTCCAGAATATACCAGCGAAACACTCTATCCTGCACCAACCACACCAGATACTCCCGTACCCCATTGCGCCGATAAGCCCGTAACTTATCATGAAGATCGTAAGACGCACTACTGGCGGCAATTTCCCCAATTAGCTCTGGCGCTCCTTCAACATAGTCATCCTCACTAATTCGCGATCGCCCCCCACTCTGTTCATCTAGCCGCAGCAACGCATCCGGCTGCGGTTCATTATCTAAATCCAGGCGTACCGTCGCATTATCAGCTACCTCAACCCCTGGAGTCGAAGCCGCATAAACTTCCAGCCAAGCAATAATTTTGCCATGGGGTTTGCCATGTCGGTTGTAGCGTAGAGGTGATGGCACGTAAACGACTCCTTCGATTAATTCCGCTTTTTTCAGATCAGGCATCAGATTATAGCGTCGCTCAAATTCAGCACGACTCAAGCGATCGCCATTCTCTAAAGTAGGAATTAATTGTTGGTCAAGACTAGCCGGATTCATTTTCCCTCCCGTAAGCGTCACACCTTCAGGATATCTTGGTCGCACCAATCAATCCTCTTCTCCAGCCAGTCGTTTAGCTGACTCGGCAAGAAGCCTCACGCCATAATCTTCGATTTGGCGTTGAGATGAATTGCCAGTGGGGGGGATTTATCCCCCTCAATCAACAATTCAACCATGCTATTATAGTGTAGGGAGGTGATAATTTTGAAGCGAAGCAAAGACACATTTAAGCTAAATTATCAGTATCGAATTGTTCCTAACAAGCAACAGTCAGTTCAATTAAATGAATGGCTGTATAAATTATGCCGAATACACAATTTGATGCTAGAAGAACGGTTTAACTGATGGGACTGTAATCGTTCCCCTGTCAATGCTTGCTCAATCCTTGTCACCCATCTGCCAGAGCTAAAAGAGCAGCCATCATACTATAGCCAAAAACGGGCTGCTCATTGGTCAAGAGAGTCTCATCATCGCCTATATGATGGCGTTCACTCTCAAGTTATTCAGGAGGCAATCAAGAGAGTAGAGGATACGTTCAATCGTTTCCTAAAAGGTGATTTCAAACGGCGACGGAGTGGTAAACCTAGATTCAAGTCTGTTAAGCGATACAGAACAATCTCTTTCCCTCAGCTTAAGGCGGATTGCCTTACAGTTATTACCAATCCTCATAAGCGCAAGAACGGGGAAGCCAGACGGAACATTGCACAAATCAATCTACCTAAGATTGGTCAGGTTAAGGTCATTTATCACCGCCCAATCCCGGAAGGGTTCACCATTAAAGCAGCGCTGATTTCTCGGAAAGCAGATGGTTGGTACATAGCGCTAACACTTGAAGATAAGTCTGTTCCAAGTTTAACGTCGCCAGAGATAGAGGCGACTGAGGATAATTCTATTGGAATTGATGTAGGTCTAGAGAAGTTTTGGACGGCATCTGATGGAACCGTAGAAGCTATTCAACAGCACTATCGCAAGTCCGAAGACAAATTAGCCAAGCTTCAAAACCGCAAAGACAAGAAGCCTCACAAGTCGGCATCGCGACGGAAACTAGCTAAGAAAATAGCTAAACACCATCAGAAGTTACAACGGAAGCGTAAGCAGTTCCATTATGAATCAGCAACGCGGCTGGTGAGCCGGGACGAACAAGTGTTCTTTGTTGAGGATATCAAGTCCGCTAACTTATCACAGCAAAATAAACCCAAGCAGGATGAAGATGGAAAATATTTACCAAATGGGCAGAGTGCCAAGTCAGGTTTAAACAAATCAATCAATGATGCTGGTTGGGGTCAATTCTTGTCAATTCTCGCTTACAAAGCCGCAAAAGCTGGTAAGACGGTGGTGAAAGTTAAACCCTATAATACAAGCCAGGTATGCTCTTGTTGTAATCGTCTAGTTAAAAAAGATTTGTCAGTCCGAATACACGAGTGTCTATGCGGATTAATTCTAGACAGAGATTGGAACGCTGCGATTAACATCAAGAGAGTGGGGCTGGACATATTCCCCTGCACAGCATTTTCAAATCCGGCTGGGTATTTGATTTTTAGCTCTTCCATTTTCGTGTTCGTTCCCCTCTTTCCTCGACTATCTATTTGGATTTCCACAATCAGCGGGCGACCCGACCGTCTGTAGGGGCGGGTTTTACCTATAACATTCTCTTCAAAACTAGTAACTTATGTAAACCCGCCCTGTTTCTAGAGTTGTTCATTGGTGCAAGCGGGTCGCCCCTACCTGACCCCAGGTGTTTTGGCTCATCCCTAACGGGTGCGATCGCGTTCGGGGGAGACTCCTATTTCTCCTCCCCATTATCACAGTAGTTACGAAAACTAATGACAATCCGGCAGAAACTCTTGAGCCAAAATCTCTTCTATCTCAAAAGGACAGGATAAGGGAAATGTCGTCTCAGGAAGACCCGTTTCTCTACAGGCATCTCGCACAGCTTTCGGATACACCCTTGCCAATCCCTGCTCCAACTCGCCTCTTAAACTCGGACTATCTAGCAATAGGGTTTCAATTTCATCACGCTGATGATCAATCGTCACTAGCCAAGTTTTGCTTTGTTTGTCGGGTTGATATTGCCACTTGAGCAGGTGCATGACTAAAACCTGTAAGCGGCTGCGAAGTTGACGGAGGTCACACTTGCCCATACTTTCTAACTCTTCAGCAATATGCTCCACATCAATTTCGGACAAACAGCCTCGCCGCAGTAATTCTACATTTTTACGAATCCAAGCATAGAAGTCCAGATCGTATTCAGCCTCTAGATTCATCGTTCTCATGCTCCAATCAATATAAATCTATTTTCTAGCCGTCGTCTAATCGGCACAATTCAAATTATTGATCAGGCTGTATAAAATACTATTTTAGCTGGTATAAATCCGGCTGGGTATTTGATTTCCCTCTGGAATCAATGATAACTTGGTGGGTTACGGCGGATTTATTATTGAACGGTTCATTTCCTAAATTTAATACCGCCTAACCCACCCTACGGGTCACGGTTGATTGGGGTCTATAGGACGGTACATTTTCCCATGATATAGATAGAATAATGGCTCTCAGCCTTGTAGTGCGAGCATCTTGCTCGCTACAGGGCATCTTGCTCGCTACAGGGCATCTTGCTCGCTACAGGGCATCTTGCTCGCTACCCATTCCCAATTTAAATGCGTGACAGCTTACACTCTTCTTAACAATTATCGCCATCCACTCTCTTCCAACAGGGTAGCCGCCCAAGCTGCATCATCTGCTTTGAGAGGGGGTACGGGTTCACTTCCATAATCCACGGCTAAGTCAAAGCTGGCTCTGTCATAGACTTGGGTGAATAACTCCTGTAAATCCACGATAGGTTCCACATCGGTTGACTTTAAGGGCAGCGGAAAAACCGGAACTTTATCACGAACCCCAAACCTATACAACTGAGCTAGGGGTCGTTGGTCGCTACGACTGATTAGGATATTATAATCACTAGGCGGTCTTTCTCCCAAAATCAGCATCGGCTTTCCCCCCCTAAGCAAATCAATTTCGACTAAATGAGTAAAACTGCCTAAAACCTCCAGGCGCTTGCGAGAATAAGCTTGACGCCCCACACCCGCACGCTTATTTTTCGGGGACAGGATTTCTATAGCTGTCACCACCGCCCCCGTTCCAATTTCTCGAATTTCTAAATAACTCTCCCTGACTTCTTCCGGCATCGGTATTCTAACCGTTACAGGTTCATTTTGAGTTAATACGGTCGCCGTTGATGAAGTTGTTGATGAGTTCTGATTTGGGGTTGAACCTCTAGACACAACAGCCACATCGGGAAGCCCGACTAACGCGGCGTCTGACAGATCAGTGTAGGTTCGTTTTTCAACAGCGACTCGGTATTTAGGGCGCAGTTGCGGACCCAAAAAATCGGCTAGGTTCACGATTAACCGACTATGAACCTCCGCCCATAATTCGGAATGTTCTAAATAAGGGTCTATACCCGGAAAGGGAGAAGGCATCTGAATTACCTCAACTTAGGTATTTTAAGTAGCCAATCGGAATTTCCATTTACACGCTCTGTTCTAATTTCCATTTATATCATCCTTCACTACCCAATCGGATGGCACTCCTTCAACGAACAGTAAAGAATGTCCTAACCTGTCTTAGTACCGCTATATCTTCACTAATTCGCGATCGCCCCCACAAGTCTCATCTAAGTGCAGCAACGCATCTGACCCAACTACATTTTTATCTGGAATCAATGATAACTTAGTGGGTTACGGCGGATTTATTATTGAATGGTTCATTTCCTAAATTTAATACCGCCTAACCCACCCTACTGGCGTGGCACAGCTAAAATTGTGGAATAGATTTGACCATTGAATCGGGCGCCTAGCTTTCATGATCTAGCTGGGTTGTTGCTACCCCATTTGAAAGAGTAGTATATCCCAAAGTTAGCACTAGAGTTTCTGATTGTCCCTTGCAGATCTAGAAAGTTTAATTGACATCAGTCACTTATTAAATCTCATGGTGCTACAGCCAAGGCGCTGTATGCTAGTTTTAATCATGAGCATCGGTGTAGGAGGAAAACGGAATTGATGCAAAACACAGAACTGAGAACGATTGAGGATGAAGATGAAATTTCCTTGCTCGATATTATTCAGTTTTTCCGCCGCAACTGGACGTTTATGGCATGGGGAACACTGGGACTCTCAGCCGTCGCGATCGCGCTATCCCTGCTGATGCCCAAACAATACCAGAAACAGCTCACCCTCTCAGTCACCCCGGTTCCTATCTCTGTCTCTGGTATCCCTGGCGTTGATATCCAGCAAGCCAGCAATAAAACGGTGAAACTGTTGGAGAATCACTACGACAAAATCGATGAAACTGAGGTCAAACCCACCTATAACACGGAAACCCAGCAGATCGACATCACCGTGCGATCGCCCGATACTGGTTTCTTAGCTGAAGTGGGTTCTCAAGTCTCTACCCTGCTCCAGCAGGAGTTTAAAGGCATATTTGGTCAAGCGATCGCCAATAGTCTCTTCAGCACCGAGCTAGAAATCCAGAAACAGCAACAAGTTCTCGAACAACTCAACCAACAAATTGCTCAAGTTCGTGATCCCAATGGCATCGATCCCCAACGGATTAGAACGGCTGTCAGGCTTGAGGCACTTGAGACACAGCGAGCAGAAGTCTTGGCTCGCATTGCCAGCCTAGAATTTGACAAACAGTATCTCGAACCCGCCCAGGAAGATCTAGCGGAGTTTACCTCTCAAATCATCTCCATCCAACTCTTAAGCGAATCCAAAGTTGAACCAACGCGCTCTATAGTACAAATCGCCGTACTAGCTGCGATCGCCAGTTTCATGGTTGCCATCCTCGCTGCGATTATCCGCGATCAAGCCAGACGCCTCAAGGATGAGTTATCCCAGAAAAAGTAGCTACGCTTAGGGAACTAAAGTTCCCACTACGAACCTGCTGTTTTCTTTAATGACCTTAAGGCAAAATTAAAATAGCTGTATTGTCTATGCCACTAATCTATGACCACCACTAAAGAACAATTGCTGATTGCGATCGAATCCACCCCAGAACCCATTCTGGAGCAAATTCTTGACTATCTCGAATACCTCAAAACCCGATCCACCCGCCCTGCTACTCGAGCTAGAACCGTTCCGATTCCGGATGGGGAACCCATTTTGCGTGGCTCCAAAGCCAAAGATTTGCTAAGATTCGCTGGAACTTGGCAGGGCGAAGACTTCGAGGAATGCCTTCAACGTGTTTACGAGACTCGTTCCCCATCCGAATTCTGATGTATTTGCTCGATAAGCTGTTCGGCATTTAAACCATAATGTCAAGAATTGCGAGATCCTTGTAGTGCGTTTAGCGAAGCCATGCCGCAGGCTTTAGCGAAGCCATGCCGCAGGCTTTGCATCTTGCTCGCTACTAATACCCAATTTAAATGCATTACAGCTTACCAACCACTGTAGCCGCATCATCTTCGGCGAACCGACTCTCATTCAACAGCTACAAGTTCACAGTGATGCAGGTGTTGCCACCAGTGTCATCGTCTGTGGAGAACTCTTCTACATGGCAGCTAAATCTGAGCGAACAACAGCTAACCTCCAGCAAGTTAGAGCGTTTCTAGACATGATGTTTCTATCGACAACGATTTCCAACGCCTTCAACAGGTAGAACCTTTTGCCTTAGAATCGTGGGGTTAGGGAGGGGTCAGATCAAGGTATTACAACTGTTTGAACTGAAATTGAGACCAATGAATCTGTTTTCTACCGATAGGGGTTCAATTCCCGGAGCGATCGCCACCGAAAACCTTTTGGGCAACTGATATGCTTATCTGTGGGGAACAAAATTGATCCTAGCCAGGACGTTAAAGCCAATGTATCATACCTTGTTGCAGCCAGTATCGCCTTAGAGGTGCCGTTCATGCCCCAAAAAAGGCTCTTTCCGTCCGTATATCGATTGGGACAACTCGGACTTGATGGATTTGTAGCTTGGTCAGCTTGCAGCCTTGCTTTTTGGTTCCGCTTTGATGGTCATATTCCTGCTTCTCACCAAACCCTGGCTTGGATGCTGCCCCTATTGGCGATTCCAGGGCGTTTACTGTTCCACGCTACCTTTGGTTTGTACAGGCAAGTCTGGCGTCTGTTTGGGCTGAAAGATGCTACTACCCTATGCCAGTCCATTACCCTTTATTCCTTAGTAGTTCTGGTTATCACTCGTTTAGTGATTCCCCGTTTTACGTCCTTTTCGGGAATTCCTTTGGGTGTGGCGGTGATTGACTGGAGTTTTTGTGTAATGGGGATGATTGCCTTGCGCTACAGCCGTCGTCGGTTAGTTCGGTATCATCCACGCGATCGCACAGCTTCACCCAGAGATTCCCAGCGGGTACTATTAGTGGGCGCGGGGCGGGCTGGATCACAAATTGTCCAGGAAGTCAACCAAAATCGCCAGCTTAACTTAGAAATTCTCGGTTTTCTGGATGATGATCCAACGAAGATAGGACGTAAGGTGGAGGGTATTCCGGTTCTGGGTACAACATCTCAACTTGTACCCATCGCCCAACGCCTCAACGCCGATGAAGTGCTAATTTCTATGCCCTCAGCTAAGGCATCCCAAATCCGTAAATTAGTGGATTTTGCCCAGGGTAGCGCCCTGAAACTGAAAGTGCTACCGGGACAAGCCGAACTGTTGTGCGATCGCTCCCTGACTCCCCAAGCTAGACCCATCCAAATCCAGGATATCCTGGGACGCCCGGAGATTAAACTCGACTTTGCCGATGAATTTAATCAGCAATTCCCCTCCGCGCGATCGCAAGTCTATCAGCGCACGGTTCTAGTTACGGGTGCAGGGGGTACGATTGGCTCAGAAATCTGTCGCCAGCTTGCCCGTCTCGAACCCCAACACCTCCTATTACTGGGACGCGGGGAAAATAGTATTTTCAACATTGAGCAAGAACTGCGCCACGACTTCCCCAACCTGAAGGCGACACCAATTATTGCCGATATCCGCCATCAGCGTCGTATCCAGACAATCTTCCAAACCTGGCAACCGGAACTTGTCTTCCATGCAGCAGCTCACAAACATGTCCCCTTAATGCAGCATAACCCCACTGAAGCCCTAGAGAACAATGCTTTGGCGTCGGCTCATCTGGCACAACTGGCGGAACAACAGGGTGTAGATACCTTTGTCCTCATTTCTACTGATAAAGCCGTTGATCCCTGTAACTTTATGGGCTTAAGTAAGCGTTTAGCCGAACTCCTGGTTAAAGCGTGCGCCGCCAAAAGCCAAACCCGCTTTCTTGTGGTACGCTTTGGCAACGTTTTAGGGAGTCGCGGTAGTGTGATCCCGATTTTCCAGGCACAAATTGCCCGAGGCGGTCCTGTCACCGTGACTGATCCCAGCATGACCCGTTATTTCATGACCACTCCTGAAGCCTCTCAGCTTGTCATTCAAAGCCTTGCTGTGGGACAATCCGGTCAAACCCTAATTTTGGATATGGGTCAACCTGTAAAAATCTTAGACTTGGCAGAACAAATGATCCACCTTACGGGTTTCATGCCAGAACTAGATATCCCAATTAAGATTACCGGATTGCGTCCCGGTGAGAAACTGCATGAATCGTTAGTCTGTGCAACAGAACAAGTCATACCCACTGCTCACCCCAAAATCCTAGCGGTTTCCAGTCAACCGCCATCACCCTTATCTCGGGAAAAGGCGATCGCGACGCTCTTAGACGCGACTAAGGCTAGCTTACCTCCTGATTGTCTCTGGAAAACCGCTCAACATTGTATTACTGTTCTGGCAGATTATCCAGTATGTAAACAGCTAGCTATGGAACAGGGAATGGGCAACAGATAATACTTCACTTCAATGTATATTCGCTGATGACTAAGGTAATAAAATTTCACTTTTTCGCTTCAACAATCTTTCTAAGTATTTGCTTCATTCTCCAAATCTTTTTCAACGCTTATAATACCTTGCCTTGGGTTAATATAGTTCTATTTTTAGGATTGCTGATCTCAACGATAATTAATCCTATTTATGGTATATGCATTTTAGTATTTTTACTTCCCTTCACAGCAGGGTTTTTCCATCAAACTCAAGCCCTATTTAATATCGCCATTCCCATGGTAGATAGTTTGAGCCTTGATGGTGTGATTGGGGTTTTATTCGGGGTATTACTCCTATATACTTTCACCAATAGATTGAAACTTGATAGGAATAAAAGCTGGGATAAAGCTAGTCTCCTTGAATCCATACTAATTGCTTTTCATCTTATCATTATTATAACTATCGCTATTGCTATATCTCGCAATCTTTACCAGTCGGTATCTCCCTACTCTGTTAAAGGATTTTTCTACAATCTTGCTAATATCCGTTATCTCAGCTTTCATGATGACTATTTTCCGCTCAGAGATCTGGTTATTTTTACCGCTGCGATTACACTCAGCATCAGGTTACTCAACCTAATCCGCACCCCGTCACAGTTAAAACAAAGCCTATTAATACCTCTGGCTATCGCGACAACTATCATTTTAGGTTATGCACTGTGGTCAAAGTTAACGGGACTTGGCTACAATCGAGATGGCGTCGCTACTGGTGTCAACAGTTTTCTCCCCGATATTCACGCTTATGGAGGATATGCTCTAGCCGCTGTTATGGGGGGACTCTATTATTTAAGCAGCACTAATGTCTTGATTAAATGGATAGCCGGGGCTTTTTCATTACTGGCGGTTGCTGGAGTCGTTGTTAGTGCTTCTCGCTTTGCGATCGTCATGTTAGGTATTGTCGTTATTAGTTATTTATTTTTTGTTTTCCGGACTAAAAACCGAGGTAAGATAACAACAGTTATCCTTAGTATTATTCTAGTTTTAGGAACAGCTTATTTAAGTGTTCACTGGGATAACAGAGGCTTATTCAGCCGACTTTATTCAGTGTTCCACTCTCAATCGTTTGAAGACTTTAACACTGCTCTAAGTCAGCGCCCTGACATATTTCGTTCCAATCTATTAATGTATAGCCACTATCCTATTCTGGGTTTAGGCAAAGGCATTTTTTATCGTCAAAGTTCAATCGCTGAGTTTAGCCAATCTCATTTCTTTGCCCAATATAATGGAGAAAATGCCCATAACTACTTTTTACAAATTCTGGTTGAAATGGGTTTGATCGGGTTGGTTATTTTTTGTACCCTCTTTCTTTACCAAGGTCTGTACCTGAGGAATAAACACACAGGAATCATAACCCTACTGATATTGGGACTATTTTCGGGAAATCTCTATGGTCATTCCCTTTTGCTCCCTAACCTGCTTTTCCTACTGTTTATCTTACTAGGAGCATCCAATATAGATAAAGAACCAGAAAAATCAATTTCCCCGACAATCCGGCTAATACAGTTACCTAAGACTTGGCGTTATTTCCTTATAGCAATGACAACAACCCTAATCGTCGGAGCAATTTATGAAGTAAAAACTAGCTATGGTAAACTTCCTTTCCAATCACAGTTTTTCTGTTATAAACCTGCTGAATACAGCGATCGCCAGACGAGCGGTCTGTTTAAAGAAACCTATACAGTCACTGGAAAATATCTCATGCTCAATTATATTGTCCATCATGCCGATGCTCAAAGGCGTCCTCTGACGATTGACTTCAACTTAGAACAACAAGGACAAACGATTGCTTACTACCAACGCTTGATTAATTCTCCAGGTGAGTATCAGGAAAGTTTAGATATCTCTCAATTAAAAACAGGTTCTAACATTTCACTACAAATTAAAACTTCAAGGTGCTTCACACCGATGAATTTAGGAGTTGGTTTAGATAAAAGACCTTTGGGTATTCAGTTAAACAAGGTTTTGCAGGATAGCAGATAACTTCAAGATAGATAATTGGCTCAGCCTTTTTTTTTAAAGGAAATGAATAAAAAAAGTTGCTACTTCTGATCCAAAACCGACTCCTGTTTGCTCTGATTTAGGCTCAGTCAAATAAGTACAAACTACACCCGACACCCGATTTACCCAAACCCAAAGTAGAATGGTACTGATTTAAGGCTGGTGGGCAATGCCCACCCTACAGTATATCAAGGGTTTTGGCACTGCCCAAATGCTTATCGAGCGTGCTACTAACCCTAAGCAGGATCTGTATTTGACACTCACCCGGCTTAAAGCGCGGGTGATTCTTCCGTCATAGGGATTCCAATGAATTTACCCTCAGAAAGCATCTTGACCGTGTGTCCCACGGCTGCAAGTCCACGAATACAGACTACTTGGGCGGCTGCTACATCTC